>JAGODU010000070.1 GCA_017998095.1 Prolixibacteraceae bacterium
TAATTCAATATATACTTATTCTTTTTATGATATCCGGGGGGATTAACTTTTCTCTCTATTATTTGCTGATACATGGTAAATTAAAAAAAGTCATATCCAATGAAGAACTAAAATTGTTTTTATTAATTATATTTTTTTCAACTTTAATAATTGCATTTATTTTAAAGGTAAATTTTAATTATAATTGGGAAAAGTCAATAAGAGATTCTTTATTTCAGGTTGTTTCAATTATATCAACCACAGGATATATTACTTCAAACTACGAATTGTGGCCTCATGCAACACAATGGATATTGCTTATTTTAATGTTAATTGGATCATCAACTGGTTCTACAACCGGTGGAATAAAAGTTGCAAGAATTTCAATTGCGCTTAAAACTTCAAAACAATATATTAACAAGATTTTGAGGCCTAATTCAATACACACCGTTAAATTCAATGGCCAATCTCTTTCAGCTGAAACTTCTAACAGTGTGATTATTTTTATTTTTATTTTTATTTCGACTATTCTTTTCGGAATATTAATAATGGTACTTTCAGGGATGGACGTTAAGTCAGCAGCAGGAGCTGTAATTACTACAATCTCATGTACCGGGCCAGGATTCTTTGATGTTGGGGCAACAGATAATTTCAGTAATATTCCTGCATTTGGGAAATACTATTTGGCTTTAAACATGATAATAGGAAGATTAGAGTTACTGTCACTTTTAGTCCTGATTATTCCATCTTTTTATAAAAAATAGAATTTCAATGATTTTAGAATAATTAATTATTAAATCCTATTACAAATTGTAATAAAAAATTATTTTTCAATTACTTTTGATTTCCAAATTCATAAGTATAATAATCCTTTACCAGATAATAATGGATTATTATAACATAATGGTGTAAAATGAATAAGGTTAGTTTTAGGAATGTAATTCACATTATTTCAATAAGTCTGGTATTCGAAAGTTTGTTTATTTTTACTTGTTTACCTGTAGCTTGGTATTATAATGAAACAACGATAATTCCTATATTTAAGTCTTTTTTAATTACCTTTCTTTCAGGTTTTTTTGGATTTTTATTTACCAGAAAAAATGTTACTGAATATTCTGTCAAGGATACATTTTTCTCAGTAGTCTTAACATGGATTACTATTTCATTGTTTGGTTCTTTGCCTTATCTTTCATCTGCTTCCATACCGAGTTTTGTTGATGCTTTTTTTGAGACAGTATCTGGTTTTACGACAACTGGAGCCTCTATTTTAAAAGACATTGAGATAATCCCAAAATCAATTTTATTGTGGAGGGCTGAAACCCATTGGATTGGGGGGATGGGTATTATAGTACTTGTGATTGCTTTTTTACCATATTTCAAGGTTGGAGGGCAACATTTAATGATGGCAGAAGGTTCATTCTTTAATTCCGAAAAAATAAGATCCAGGACGATAGATGTCGCTAAGAGAATGTGGTTCATTTATTTGATTCTTACAATAATGCAAATTCTACTTATGACTATTGCAGGAATGGATTTCTTCGATTCAGTATGTCATTCTTTTGCTACAATTGCCACAGGGGGATTTGGAACCAAGAATAGTAGTATGATACAATACTCACCTTTAATTCAATATATAGTCATAACCTTTATGACTTTATCGGGAATGAACTTTACTCTTCATTATTTGTTTGTTCATGGAAGATTTAAAAAGGTTTTTTCAAATGAAGAAATGAAGGCTTATTTGTTAATAATTCTGGCATCGAGTCTGATAATAACATTCATTAATAAAAGTTCCTTTAACATCACATGGGAGAAATCTTTCAGAGATGCTTTATTTCAGGTTTCATCATTAATTACTGCAACCGGATTTGTTTCATCTGATTATGAATTATGGCCGCATTCAGCACAATGGGTACTTTTTCTAATAATGCTTATTGGTGCATGTGTAGGTTCAACAGGAGGAGGAATAAAAGTAGCAAGATATGTTATTGCTTTTAAAAAACTAAAGAGTTATATATTGAAAACACTAAATCCCAATTCAGTATATATTCCTAAATATAATGGTCAATCTTACTCTCCGGAAGTTTCAACAGGAATAATTTCATATATTTTTATTTATTATTCTACAATTGTTATTGGGTCTTTTATTTTAATTCTTTGTGGATTAGATAAAGTTTCAGCTTGTGGTGCAGTGACAACAACACTTGGCGGTATTGGCCCTGGCTTTAATGAAGTAGGTGCTATAGATAATTTCTCTCAAGTATCTTCTTTTGGAAAACTTTATCTTTCATTTAATATGATTTTAGGCAGGTTGGAAATAATGTCATTTTTAATTATCCTTGTCCCTTCATTCTATAAGAAGTGATTAAATAAAGGAATTCTAAAAGATTTTAACCTTTATAATATTTGTTAAATTTTATATTGAGAAGTAATTAAGTATTTAATTAATAATTTCTTATATTTGAGATACTAATTATTCCTCTATGAAAAACAAGCTGCTTTTTACCGTGAGCATTGTATTGTTTTTAAATAATGGTTACTCTCAAGAATTAACTGATACAATAGCTCATCAACAAATCAATAAGAAAATGTTGACTACAGCAATTATTACTGAAAGCGCAGCTTACGTTGCGGGAATGTCATATTTGCAGTTTGTTTGGTATAAAGATAGTGAAAGAGTTCCCTTCGAGTTTTACAATGATAATAAAGCATATCTTCAGATGGATAAATTTGGGCATTCATTTGCTGCCTATGGTGAAAGTTACTTGGCATATCAGTGGTTAAGAAAAGCAGGTGTAAGCAAAAACAAAGCTTTATTGTATGGTGCACCTTTGGGTTTTGTGATGCAGGCACCAATTGAAATATTTGATGGATTATATGAAGGTTGGGGCTTTTCATGGGGAGACATAATTGCAAATGCATCGGGTTGTGTATTGTTGGCTGGACAGGAATTGCTCTTTGATGAACAATTTTTCAGGTATAAAATAGGATATGCCCGATCACAAATTGCTCGAGAAACTTATGGGTTACTTGGCAATAATGCATGGGAAAGTTTTTTCTATGATTATAATAGTCAATCATATTGGCTTTCCTTTAATGCAAATAGACTTTTTTTAAAAGATATTTTACCTCCATGGATTAACATTGCATTTGGGTATAGTACAGATGGAGTCTTAGGCTATTATGACAATAAAACATATTACCATGGCCATGAATTAAAAGAATATGAGAGAACCCGACAATACTTACTTTCTCTTGATATTGACTGGGAAAAAATACCTACTGACTCAAAATTTCTAAAGGGATTATTTGTAGGATTAAATTTTATTAAGATACCTTTTCCGGCTTTAGAATTCAATTCTCAGGGAAAATTTGTATGGCATTGGATGTTCCCTTTTACAGATTGATTATTCTTTGAAAAACATTAATCGAACATACCTCTCATCTTTTCAAAAAAGTCTTTTTTGTTAGGTCCTGTTTGGGGAGATCCCATAAAGTTAGTTGATTGAGAAAGTTTCTCAAGTATTTTTCTTTCTTCTGCAGTTAAATGTGTAGGAACCCAAACGTGTACTTTTACAAGTATATCTCCCTTGCCATATCCATTTATATCTGGTAATCCCTTACCTCTGAGTCTTAATATTTTTTCAGGTTGAGTCCCTGAATCAATTTTAACTTTAACCTTGCCATCTATTGTTGGAATTTCTACAGTTGTTCCTAAAGCAATATCAGGAAAATTCAAGTACAAATTAAAGATCAGATCATTATCATCCCTTATTAATTCCTTGTGTTCTTCTTCTTCGATGAGAACTATTAAATCACCATTAACACCTCCTCTTCTCGCTGCATTTCCTTTTCCTCCGACTGAAAGCTGCATTCCTTCAGCTACTCCGGCTGGTATATTAATTGTGATTACTTCTTCTCCCTGAATTATTCCTTCTCCGTAACAAGAAGGACATTTATTAACAATTATTTTTCCTTCTCCTCCACAGTTAGGGCAAACGGATGTTGTTTGCATTTGTCCTAAAAACGTATTGGAGACTCTTGTTACCTGACCTGTGCCATGGCAAGTAGAACATGTTGAAAAAGAACCGTCTTTTGCTCCTGAACCATTACAGGAACTGCAACTGACATATTTTTTTACTTTTATCTTTTTCTCGGCGCCCTTTGCAATCTCAGTTAGATTAAGCTTAACCTTAACCCTTAAATTTTGCCCTTTATTCACTCTTTGAGATCTTCCCCTACTACTTCCACCAAAACCACCAAAACCACCAAAATGGCCGCCAAAAATATCTCCAAACATTGAAAATATGTCATCCATATTCATGTTTTGACCACTAAAGCCTGTGGATCCATTCATTCCTGCATGACCAAATTGATCATACCTTTGTTTTTTATCGGGATTACTTAATACTTCGTAAGCTTCAGCCGCTTCTTTGAACATTTCTTCCGACTCTTTATCACCTGGATTTTTATCCGGATGATATTGAATTGCTTTTTTCCTATATGCCTTTTTTATTTCTTCCTGGCTGGAGTCTTTTGAAACGCCCAGTATTTCGTAGTAATCCCTTTTATTCATATAAATAATAAATTATTCCCCAATAACAACCTTTGCAAACCTTATTACCTTATCATTTAATAAGTAACCCTTTTGAATTACATCAACAACCTTACCCTTTAATTCCTCACTTGGAGAAGGTATTTTAGTTATAGCTTCGTGAAGATCAGTATCAAATTCTTTTTCAATTGCTTCAATTTCTTTTACTCCATTTGATTTAACAAATTCATTAAAGCGCTTATAAATAAGGTTTATACCATCTTTAACCGGATCAATTTCCGTTGCTTCTTCCATAGATTTCAGTGCTCTTTCAAAATCATCTAAGACCGGAAGGATGTTTACGAGCAAACCCTCAGATGCTGACTTAGTCAGTTCCATTTTTTCTTTTAAAGTACGTTTGCGGTAATTGTCAAACTCTGCATGAAGACGAAGCAATTGATCATTCCTCTGTTCAATTATTGCTTGTAATTCTTCAATCTTTTTATCTGATATATCTTTTATATTTTTTTTGGCGTGGGTTTTTTCTTCTTCCTCATTATGTTCTAGTGTATCTTTCTTTTCTTTTTCTTCAGGGCTGCTAACTCCATCACTTTTTTTGGCTTTTTTATCAATATCTTCTTTTTTTCCCATAATTACTTATTTTATTTATCTACTCTCAAATCACAAATATTCTGCCAAAAGAAATTTGCAGCCAATTTGGCGTATTTATTGTTTAAACTGGTGACAAAATTGAGTAGTGTTTTTATTTAACTATTATTTTTTTAATTCTGACAGGAAAAATTGAAGTTGGGGTCCTCTTAAATTTTTTGCAATTATTATTCCATTACCATCTAAAAGAAAATTTCCTGGAATACTGTTTACTTTATATACACCTGCCCATTTAGAGTACCATCCCTTTAAATCACTAATATGGTATGGCCATTCTAATTTGTCAGCACTTATAGCTGATTCCCATTGAGATTTATTTTGATCTAATGATATGCTTAAAATCTCAAATCCTTTACCATTTTTAAATTTTTCGTCTTTGAACAACTGATAAACATTTACAATGTTTGGATTTTCTCTTCTACATGGACCACACCATGAAGCCCAAAAATCAATAAGTACTATCTTACCTTTAAAATCTGAAAGATTAATTTGTTTCCCATCAATATTAATATCAGATATTTCAGGAGCTTTATTGCCAATGCTAATGCCAATAACTGGTTCTGAATCACTGTTTTCTGCTTTTAATATCAGAGTCTGAAATGAAACTAGAATAATAGCAACTAATAAAATTATCTTCTTCATATTAATTAAATTTAACCTCCTTAAAACAAATTAACTTAGTTTTTAGTTTTTGTTGCTAGTTGATATTTGTATTTAATAAGTAATGTATCTTTGATTATCAGGAAAAATATTAAAAATCCAAATATCTGCAATCCTATAAATAACCCCATCGATTTTACTTTTGACTGACTAATATTAAAAAGTAAAAGAGGGAAAAAAATCTGTAATAAATAAACTGCAAAAAAGTTAATAGAAAAAAGCTTTAGTGCTATTTTGTAATTAATCCTTTTGTCAAAAAATAAAGACAAATGCCATGCCAAAAGTAAGACCACCGGAAGACAATATTCTAAAGCAATTTTTGTTCTACGGTCTTTGTAGTAACAATAAATCATTGGTGTAGAGTCTTGTTCCTGAATCTTAAATTCTGCTCTTTCAATTCCGGAGAATTTAGCTGTTACTTTATCTACGCCTTTTGCAACGAATTTACCGTACGCTGATTCACCGCCATTTGACCATAATATATAAAATATGATACTTGCCGCAATGAATATTACGATTCTCAGATTGTTTTTCATGATGTTTGCTGGCTGATTTTATTCATTCGTTTGTTTGCAAGCTCCCAAAGCCCCCATATTACAATAACTAATAAAATATTCCAGACATAGTCATGCATGATATCAAAAATTTGAGGGTATATTTTTCCGATAACCCCTAACATTATTATTCTTAATGAATTGATAATTGCCAGGGTGGCGAATAAAACTGAACCTATTATCAGCTTCTGCTTTATATTCCACCTTGAGAAAATAACTAATGCAATCATTGCTATATATGCATGATATGCCGAGCACTCAATTTCAATAATCATCGGGTAGTTGTTTACATAGATAGATTTATAGTTCACAACCATTGTTGTTACTAAACCCGATCCGTCTCCTAGTATCTTAGCTGGAATAAACATCATTTTCGATAACCCATATGTCAGATACGTAGTAAAATCTACAAATATCATTGAAAACCACTGTTTGTTTGTATAATCCCAGGCAACTATAACTACGAGGATTATCCATAAAACAAAAGCTTTTATCAGCGGTAATAATTCATTTAAAAGAGCTTTTTTATCAAATGTACTCTTCCCTTTTAAGGAATTTACTTTTGGTTTAGGGTTATTCATAAGGTTATTTATTTTATCTTTTTTACCTATTCTATACGCTTAATATTGGAACCTATTGAATTCAACCTTTCCGCAATTTGCTCGTATCCCCTGTCAATTTGCTCAATGTTTTGTATCTTACTTGTTCCTTCTGCCGACAGTGCTGCAATAAGCAATGCTACACCGGCTCTTATGTCAGGTGAAACCATGTTTGTGGATCGTAATTTTATCTTATTGTCCAGACCAATAACCGTTGCCCGGTGTGGATCACAAAGAATTATCTGTGCACCCATATCTATGAGTTTATCAACAAAAAACAAACGGCTTTCAAACATCTTCTGATGAATAAGGACACTACCCTTAGCCTGAGTAGCAACTACAAGAAATACGCTCAACAAGTCAGGAGTTAATCCAGGCCAGGGAGCATCAGAAATAGTCATTATAGATCCGTCAATAAAGCTTTCTATTTCATAGTGATCCTGAACTGGAATATATATATCATCATTAATAAACTCCATTTTAATTCCCAATCTTTTGAATGATGAAGGTATGATTCCTAATTTATCGATTCTTGCATTCTTTATTGTTATCTCAGAATTCGTCATTGCTGACAAACCAATAAAACTCCCGACTTCAATCATGTCAGGTAAAATTGTATGTGTACATCCTGAAAGCGACCGAACTCCATGAATGACTAAAAGGTTTGATCCGATTCCATTTATTATCGCACCCATTGAGACCAGCATATCACAAAGTTGCTGAATATACGGTTCGCATGCAGCATTATATATTGTAGTTATACCAGGAGTCAATGTTGCTGCCATGATAATATTTGCAGTGCCGGTTACAGATGCTTCGTCTAGAAGCATATATGCTCCCTTTAGTTTTTTCCCGGATATCTCGTAAAATTTTTCTTTTGAATTAAAATTGAATTCTGCACCTAAAGTCTGAAATCCTAAAAAGTGAGTGTCTAATCTTCTCCTGCCAATTTTATCTCCTCCAGGTTGAGGTATAAATCCTTTCCCAAATCTTGAAAGCATTGGACCCAGAATCATTACAGATCCTCGTAAACTAGAAGCAAGCTTTGTAAAACGTTCTGTTTTTGTATAATTCGGGTTGGCATTTTTTGCGCAAAAGCTATATTCCCCTTTTTGTAATCTGGTTACTTCAACTCCAATCTCCTTAAGAATGTCTATCAGTTTTATCACATCCCTTATCTCAGGAATATTTCGGATTATAACCTCTTCTTCGGTTAAAAGAGTGGCACAAATTACTTGTAATGCTTCGTTTTTTGCTCCCTGCGGATAAAGATTTCCTTTTAGAGATCTTCCGCCTTCAATTATAAAAGTAGACATCAGACTGAGGATTCATTTGTTTATTTCAGTTTTTTCTTTGCTCTTTCTTATAGCCTTGATTTCTTTTTTGATTGTTGTGTTGTTTTTTCTTTGTATTCTTTTGAAACAACAAATCCTTTGTTTCTTTAAGCTGAAAATCTTCCGGTACATCAATCTTGCCTTTTGACAACTCGTTGAAGTCAGCCATCACTTTCTCATCATCAACTGTTTCTTTGTTCCATGTAAGATAACATTTCTTCATATGATCAGCTATCATCTGAACTATTGATTCTTTTTCAGGTCCTTCTTCAAATTCAGCAGCTCTCTTAATCATCATCTCTACAATCCTGCCGTAATGTTTGTATTTAATATCCCCGCTGTTATATGGAACAGAATTAGGCTTACCTGCCAGCAGTGAAGGCATAGGCGGGTCGAAAGGATAATCAATATCAAGTTTGAAATCAGACATTATAGCCAGATGATCCCAAAGCTTATGTTTAAAATCAGCAACATCTCTTAAATATGGAAATAAATTGCCCATTACATCAATAAGACTTTGTGCAGCAAGATTTCTTAAGTCTCTGTCTTCAATGGTCATAATGTAATTAACCATGTTTTGTATATTCCTTCCGTATTCAGGTAAAATCAATTGCTTTCTGTTAGAATTATAATCCATCTGATATTTTTATTATTATTTTACAAATTAAAGTAAACTTATGCTTTAATCTGAATGCTACAAATTTAACAAACTATTTTGATACATCTGTTATCAAGTGTCAGAGTTTGATGATATATCATTTAATGATCTTTAGTTTGGCAAATTTTAACAGCAACTGTTTTCTGCCAGCATTCTGAAAAAGTACAGTAGCCTTTTTATTTGAATCATCCCCCTCAAGCTCTAATACTTTTCCTCTTCCAAATCTTTGATGTTCTACTTCGTCTCCTATTTGGATAATTTCAATAGAGTCTTGTCTGTAATTTTCATCACTTGCATTTACCTTTGAAAACCTGTTGCTTAAAGATGAAGTAACTGATACTGAACTACTGCGAACAGGGGGCGTGCTTTGTATTGTAGTTCTTGAAATGCTTCTTTCAAATAAACCATGTCCGGGATTTTCTCTGATCGAATATCTTAAGTTGCTGGTTATAGGTAAAATTAAATATCTCTCATCAATTTCACTTATAAATCTACTTTGCTCGCAAAAAGAAAACTGTCCCCATTTAAACCTTTGTCTGGCATATGTTATCCATACATTTTTCATTGCTCTTGTTAATGCAACATAAAAAAGCCGTCTTTCTTCTTCAAGTGACTCAGGTGACATAAACCCATTCATGGAAGAAGGAAACAGGTTTTCTTCCATGCCCACAATAAAAACATTCTTAAACTCTAGGCCTTTAGCTGAATGAACTGACATTAAGGTTATCTTATTCTTGTTGTCATCATCTTCATTGTCCTGAGTGGTTAATAGCGACACTTCTTCAAGATAATTCTCTAATTTATGAGGCCTGTCTTCTTCAATAGCACTTATGGTAAAATCCTGTATAGCATTTAATAATTCCTGAATATTTTCAAATTTACTCAGATTCTCAGGGGTTTTATCCCTGTATAAATCCTCTAATATTCCTGTTTTTCTGGCAATTGCCAATGCGATCTCATATGCTGTTGCTTCATTTAGCATATCCTTGAATTCTTGAATCAGATTGACAAATGAGATAATCTTTGATGTCGTTCCTTTATTAAAATTGATATTGTTTAATTCCAAACCCGAACTTATTTCCCAAATTGTTTTATCCTGCTGACTTGCATATAATTCCAATTTGTTTAATGTAGTATCACCAATTCCTCTGGCCGGATAATTAACGATTCTTTTAAATGCTTCATTATCCCTGAAATTTACAGTTAACCTTAAATATGCAATAATATCTTTTATTTCTTTTCTTTCATAGAAAGAAGTCCCTCCAAAAACACGATAGGGTAAATTCAATTTTCTTAATTGCTCTTCAAAGATTCTGGATTGAGCATTTAATCTGTATAAGATTGCGTAGTCTGAAAACTGTTGCTGATCCAAAAAACGATTCTGGTTTATTTCATTTGCTACAATTATCCCTTCTTCTGTATCCGATGCAGCTTCAAGTACTTTTATTCTTGATCCTGATTCATTTTCAGAATATACAACTTTGTTAATTCTGTTTATATTTTTACTTATGATGCTATTTGCTGCATTTACTATGGTTTGAGTTGAACGATAGTTTCTTTCAAGTTTATATGATTTATAATCAGGGTAATCATTTTTAAAATTTAATATATTTTCAATACGAGCACCCCTGAATGAATAAATACTTTGTGCATCATCACCTACGACGCATATGTTTTTATTTTTTTCTGCAAGTTTTTTAACAATCAAGTATTGGGCATAATTAGTGTCTTGATACTCATCAACTAAAATATGCGAAAACCTGTTTTGATATTTACTTAAAATTTCTGGAAACTGGTGAAAAAGCTGATTCGTGTATAATAGTAAATCATCAAAATCCATTGCACCAGCTATTTTGCATTTTTTTACATACTCTTTATAAACATCAATAAATCTGGGCATCTGAACGGATTTGTCATAATCAGTAGCAGACTTGTTTTCAATATATTTCTGTGGGGTTATTAAATTGTTTTTTGCATATGAAATCCTCGACTGAATAGCACCAGGTTTGTAGGTTTTATCGTCAAAATCCAACTCCTTTATTATACTTTTTATAAGACTTTTTGAGTCAGAAGTATCGTAAATAGTAAAAGAGGTTGGAAATCCTATTGCTTCTGATTCATTTCTGAGTATCCTCGCAAAAATTGAATGGAAAGTACCCATCCATAAATATTTAGCAATATCACCACCGACGATCCTGGCTATTCTGTCTTTCATCTCTTTTGCTGCCTTGTTTGTAAATGTCAAAGCAAGAATTGAGGAAGGAGGAATTCCCTTTTTCATTAAATGCGCAATCCTGATTGTAAGTACACGTGTCTTGCCAGATCCGGCACCTGCTATCACTAAAACAGGCCCGTCAGTATTTTCAACTGCCTGAAGTTGAGAGTTATTTAAACCATTTAAATATTTATTATCCATATTTAGTTTAAAATATTTGACCTGAAGCAAATATTTATTGAATAATTTTCAAGGTCTGTAATATTGTTTCAAAAATAATAGATGTTATAAGAAAGAGATTAATTATCTTTTTTAAATTTCTATTTTTGTAGAAATTAATTTTAAACTAAGTATTATATGTTATAATACAATATTTTAAATATCCTTCTGTTTATTCAAGATAGTAAAACATTATAAAATGCACATAAAATCAATCATAAAACAGCTAATTGTATTATCAGTTATCCTTTTTATCTCAAACAATATTTTTGCTCAAATATATTCGCCCGATGCGGATAAAGTAAAACCTGTCGATTTCCCTGTTGGGAATATTGATACGGCTTATATTTTTTGTGCTCTCGACGAATTTGATTTTCCGGCTAATCTTACTGCCAAAACTCCAATGGGTGTAAGCTCTTCATTTAAATGGGAAAAATATGATGAAGAGATTGCTTCTTTTGTTGATTATGGAACTGTTAACCCAAATGACACTCTTGAATCAACTATCCGGAATCTTCAAAACGGGCTTTATAAGGTTACTATTATCGGTGGTGGGGTAGAGATTTCTTATCGTAAATGGGTTTTCAATAACTGGATTAAAGTAACTGAAACATCTCTCCCTGACTCATTATCCAATTGTATTGAATACAAGGTTTTTGCTGATACTTCCTATGCATCTTTATTCTATTACGATGTAAATACAAATGTTCAGCATTCATTAAGAAATCCCGGAATAAAATTTAAATTCCGCTGGTATGAAAATAATGAACTGGTTTCTTCTTCTTTAAATTATACAGGTATACCAAAAGCAAGTGAAACTCCTATAAAACTTAAGCTTGTTGTTATCGATGAGTTTAACTGCCAGGGAGAAGGAACAATTGATTATAATTCAAAAGTGCCTGAAACAGCTTTTGACTATGACCCTAAGGGGGGTGAGGCTGTTTTAACTGTTTCATTCTCCAATAACTCAATAAACTGGGACTCTGTTTACTGGCATTTTTATAAGGACATGAATATTATTAAAAAAGAAGCTGAAGAAAACGAAGGTGATGTAATTGATAGTATTGATTTTGTACTTACAGATGAGGCTCCTGTTTATGATTTTGAAAAAACAGGTGAATATAGGATTATGGTTTCTACTGTAAAATTAAATAATACAGGTAATTGTTATGATACATTATTTATGAAACCTGGAGAGTTTATTCTGGTTGATACTTCTCTTGTAGTTTTACCAAACGTTTTTACTCCTAATGGTGATGGTATTAATGATGTTTATGTAGTTGAATCCAGATCTCTTAAAAGTATGACTATTAAAATCTACAATAGATGGGGAGGATTGGTGCACAACTGGAGTTATAGTAATATAAGATCTTCAGATTATACAATCGAGCATTCTGTATGGGATGGAAAGATAGGAGGGAGAATGGCTTCCCCCGGAGTTTACTTTATTGTTGTAAGGGCTGTGGGTAGAGACAATAAAGAAAGAAATCAGAATGGATATATTCATCTTTTCAGATCAAAGGATTGACAATTAAGTATTTTCTCCTGTTTTAATAAGAAATTATTAAACTCAGCATCTGTTATACAAACTTTTAATTGCAAAATATTTCGAAGCAGATAGCTGCCAGATAGTTACTATGATAACTAATTATGGTATCAACTGGTGCTCTGGTGGTACTTTGGTATTTATATAAATGCTTTAAAATTGGATGATTAGAGGGGAATACTTAATGATTTGAACTATGAGTGCGTTCCTTGAATTAATTTTACTGAATTAATTTTTTATTACCAAATACATGTCATTTTACAACAGACATTTGGAATTTGTCTTCTAATGATGCAATAGCATTATTTGAAATATCAAATCTATTGCGATTATTTATTATTAGCTGAGCATGTTTCTGATTGATTTCTAAAAAACAATCTTCACCACTTAATGCTACGCAACCATTTATGAAATAAAAAAAACAATTGCTGCACTTCCCATAACAACTTGGTTTCATTCTCCTCATCGCTAAAATAATTTAAAACATAACTTATTGCTTTATTCTCACCATCATTATATGATGGTCCCCTCATTTCTCTCATATTTTGTTTTATTTGACTTTCAAATTAAAAGGTGCAGCGAGCGCCGCACCTTTAATAAAGTTGAACTGTTTTTTAATTTTTGAACTTTCCCTACTTCCCTTTTTATTGGGAATCCAACTGCTCTAATCAATCAAAAACTATAAAACAAACCTAAAAAACCTAAACCTAAAAACTAAAAAAAACCTAACCTAAACCTAAAAACTAAAAACCTAACCAAAACACTTAACTAATATCGTTGTAATTTTCTCTTTCTTTCAAAAGTGCAGCCCAAAGACTGCACTTTAACCCCCAAACACAGTAAAATTAATTTCGTCCCTTCCTGACCATCATCACTATTAATTTTACTCAACATCTATTCCCTAAAAAAACCATGCTTACTTCAACCTAAAACTTCTCCTCTAAATCCCTAAATGTAGAAGTAAAATAACTACTGTCAATTAAATTCAACTTTCCCCTTTTTATATCTTTCAGTAAAATTAGAACTGTCGTTGTTTGAACCTTTGTGGTTTCGCATAGTATCAAACAAGAGTTGTGCCAAAACCGCAAAGAACAGTATATCAGGCGTATATATACATGCCATTTTTCATATGTGTTTCAAAATGGGACTGATTGTAAAAAAATGGGATTTTTTTTTTTGATTACAGGTAAAAAACTCTTAAATTGATATTACTTTCACGTATAAATATTGAAACATTTAATCTACATCTAAAAATGGCAAATAAAAGGTATAAAATTTTTGTAGTTGATGACAACAATATGTTTTTGAAGGTGTTGACTAAATATTTATCGCAAAATGAAGAATATGATGTTATTCCAATTTCTTCAGGACGAGAATGTATAAGCAGATTAAATGAAAAGCCTGAGATCGTTTCACTCGATTATACTCTTCCTGATATGACTGGTAAAGATATTCTTGAAAGAATAAAAAAAGAACTTCCAGATTGCCAGGTTATTATTGTTTCAGGTCAAAGCGATATAAATACAGCTATTGATTTATTAAAGATAGGTGCTTATGATTATATTGTAAAAGGAGTTGATACAAGAGATAAAATTTCTATTGCCATTAACAAAATCATTGAAAAGCTGGAACTTACCAATGAAAATAAAAGATTAAAGCAAGCTATAAAGAAAGAATACAATTTTAAAAGCCTGATTAAGGGAAATAGTAAAGCAATTGAAAATGTTTTTATTTTAATGGACAAAGCCGTTCAGACTAATATTAATGTTTCAGTTATTGGAGAAACTGGTACAGGTAAGGAGCTGGTTGCAAAAGGCATTCATTATAATTCAAAGCGAAGTAACATGCCCTTTGTTGCCGTTAATATTTCTTCTATTCCTGATACTCTTATTGAAAGCGAGCTGTTCGGATATGAAAAAGGTGCTTTTACCGGAGCAGAAGGAAGTAAGGCCGGTAAAATTGAAATGGCTGATGGAGGCACGCTTTTTCTGGATGAAATTGCAGAAATGAACCTTGCTACTCAGGCGAAGCTCTTAAGAGTTTTGCAGGAAAGAGAACTTACCCGGCTTGGTAGCAATAAAGTTATCAAGTTTGATGTCAGGATTATTGTTGCTACTCACCGTAATCTGCAGGAACAAATAAAAAAAGGTGAATTCAGAGAAGACTTATATTTCAGGTTACTTGGCTTGACTATTGACCTTCCTCCATTAAGGGAAAGAGGAAACGACTGCCTGCTTCTTGCAAAACATTTTGTAAACGATTTTTGTGAAGATAATGGAATGCAGCCTAAACAGATATCCAAACTAACTCAGGAAAAACTTCAAAGTTATCATTTCCCTGGTAATGTTAGGGAATTAAAAGCTCTTATGGAATTGGCATGCGTTCTTTCTGATGGAGATATAATTGAACCTAATCATATTAATATTAATCCTTTAAATCTTCATCAGAATTTATTGTCTCAGGAGAAAACACTTCAGGAATATGATGAAGAAATTATAAGGTACTTCGTATATAAGTATAAAAGTGTAAGAGAAGCCGCTAAAAAACTGGGTGTTGGGAAATCAACTATTTACCGTTATATCCAGGAGGCAGAACATCACGATTAAAATGTTAATCCAGGGAATAATTGGGTTTCTTTTGTTTTGAAATCAAATCTTACCATTACCTCGAATGTCCCATTTTGGAACTCCCTTAATCTATTGTGCGTATAATCATAAGAGAAACCAATTTTCATATTTTGATATTGGAATTGAGCATAAGCTCCTATTGCATCACTAATTCTATATACTACTCCAAACCATAATTTTTCATAAAACATAAATGAAAAATCAAAGTCGGCAGTTAAAGGGGCACCAGCTGTCATTATGGTCATTATTCCCGGTTTAAATGATACGTCCTTTGAAAGATCAATCATATATGCTCCCTGAATAAAATAGTGCTGCTTTTCTCTGCTATTTGCTTCTACAACGGTCTTTTCTTTTATATATCTGTTTTCTATCAGACGAGGAACTGATATTCCGGCATAAAAGTCTCTTGAGTACCAAAAAATGCCAACTCCTGTATTGAATAAAACTCTTCTATAATCATCTCCATATTTCAGTATGTACTCATCATCATAATCATGCCTGTAAAGTTCATCTAAATTTGCCTGAAGATAATTCACTCCGGCTTTTAAACCAAAACTTATCATTGAACTTTCTGTAGCCTTTATCTTATATGAATAATTTAAAAATAAACCAGTAGTAGTCATTGCTTTTGTGTTGTCGTATAAGAAGTCGGCACCTAATCCCATGTGAAAACTGTCAATTGGCATGCTGAAAGTGAGTGACGATGTCATTGGCCCTAAATTTACCCATTGATTTCTGAAAACCCCTGATATATTTCCAACACCTCGTACAGCTGTATAGGCTGGATTTATTGACATCAGATTGTTCATGTATTGGGAATATACAGGATCTGTTTCCTGTTGTGAGAATACAGGTTTGCAAAACAACAATACTAATGCTGTCAGAAGTATTTGCAATTTATTGCCTGTTATGTTTCTAAAACCTTTCATTCTCTCACTGATTATCTGAATATATATATTATCCCGGCCTGACGGTTTCTGCCTTCATTATAAATTAGTGTCCAGTAATATGTGCCAGCAGGTAAAGGCTTGTCCCCAAATAAACTTCCCTTGTTGGAGTAACCACCCCAGGTGTTATCGTATGTTTTCTTTGAATATACGATATGACCATACCTGTTATATATCTGGAACATGTTGTCCGGGAAATATTCAATTCCGTCAATTATAAGTACATCATTCTTTCTATCTCCATTAGGTGTTATTATTTCAGGCACTCTTAATTCTTCTACCAGGAATATAATATATGCTTCAGATATATTTTCGCATGGTGATGTAATTGAATATTTAATGCTGTCCCTTCCAATGAAGTCTTTGTTTGGAGTGTACCTGACTATGTTTGATGAATTTATTGAAATAAACCCATTCGAAGGATTAGTATTGCTTTCAATATATTTAGCAAAATATCCTTGATCATTAAGCAGGGGTTCTACTTCTACCGGAATTCCCGGATATGTTTTTACTGTATCTGGTATTGCCATTATCGGAGCTTCCTCAGGCATTATAATTGTTATTGTTGTTGAAGATGAATCATTCTCATTGTCAAATATCCTATACTCAAAAACATCATTTTCACAACTCTCAATATCAGGAGTGTAAACTATATTATAAGTTGCCGGATCGAAATAAGCTGTCCCAAACAAAGGATCTGAAATTATAACTGTTCTGGACGAATCAATAAATGCATCAGGGTCTCCCGGAGAACCAGGCAAGTCAATTGCATCAGGATCATAATCATTTGAAAGAACCGGAATATTTATTATAGTTCCAAATGCTGCAATAGTATCATCAGGATTTGCCAATGGGGGAGTGTTCCTTTCCAAAATGTCAATATATACCCAGGCTGAATCTTTCTTTCCCCATAAATCAATTATTTGATACTGTAACGAATCTTTTCCATAGTAATGCCTGAGGGGATTATAGGATATGTTGTTGTCATTTGTAGCTGAAGAAATGCCATTCACAGAAGGAGTTATTATGATGACCGTGTCTATGGTGCAAAGCTGGTTGTCAATAAAGATGTCATTTTCAAGGATGTTGAGCAAATTGTCTTTGCTGTTTTCAAAAACTTCCTTTTCATCATTATTTGCTGCAAAATTGTATGAATCTGGATATGGGAAAATAAATACTTTTCCAGTGTCAGATGCTCCTTCCTGATCAAGTATCTTGTAAGTAAACCATGCATCACACCAGAATATTGTATCTGCAGTAATTGTTATTAGCTCTTTATCTTTGTTGAATTTTATTTTAAGCGAATCTCCACTGTCAACAGATTTATTGTAAAGAATTATTATTTCACTATCAATGTCATAGTCATTCCTTGTAATATCATTATAAGTTATAGTAGTTGTGTCGGTTATGTGATTCCAGAATATTGTATCATTTATAGCTACCGGAGGATCATTGACCGGAAGTATCTTTACATAAATTCTTAAGAAAGCGCATTGCCCACTCTCACCGGAACATACATTAAGTCTGAAATTATCATCTCCGGTTGAATCCTTTTCAGGTGTGTATCTTAATATTGAATTATTTTCTGTCAATTCCCATTTGCCGATTTCAGGAGATTCTTCTTCTACTACCTCTGTGATATTAAATTTGAAATTGTATTTTTCCATTTCTGCCTTAATATCGGTTTCTACAGGATTGTCTTCCAGAGTTGTTAGGTATATGAATATTGATGTGTCAAGTTCAATGGTCATTTTTACAGTGGCTGAAGTACATGCTCCTTCATTATCACAGATAGTATATCTTAAACTGTCATCCCCTTTATTTACATCCGGTTTGTAGAATATTGTTCCTGTCTTTAAATCAATACTGTCTTTTCCCGATTTTGGGTTACTTGTTATTTTTAATGTTGAAAAGTCAAGATTGCCGTCAATGTCAAAATCATTTTCAAGAATATAAAGTCGTTTAAATTCATTCTGTGAAATCATATAATTATCACTAACTGCGACAGGAGG
Organism: Prolixibacteraceae bacterium; assembly: GCA_017998095.1. The sequence goes on from JAGODU010000070.1 coordinate 18,554, forward strand.
AACATTTACTTTTTCAACCCAAATATTTATTTCTGCCACATCAAAATTCCCTGCATCATCATATATGAGATATGTCATCCAATCATTACCGTAGAAATCTTTTTCAGGAATATAAGTAATAATGTTTGTTTCCTGATTCAATGTATATGTTCCATGTTGAGGAGGGAGTACAACATCAAATGAATCAGGTACTATCTTATTGTCAGAAACAATAAGTGAATCATTTTCCCAAGGCAGTAGTGGCTCAACTAAATCGATAGTGTCATTTTCAAATGTTGAATAGTCATCGTTGATAGCATATAATTCTTTTTTCTTTTGGTTGACAATTACAACAACCGTTGCCGAATCACATGAAGTATTTATGAAATCATTGTCACAAACCTTGTAAGTAAATGAATATATTCCTTTGAAATTCAGGGGAGGAGTAAATGTTGCTATTCCGTTTTCATCATTATATTCAATTTCAGTATCAAATTTCACTGAAGTATAATCTATTCCATTATCACTGTCAATATCATTCTTTAAAATGTGAATTTCAACAGGAGTATTTATTATTGTTTCAGCCAGGTCATCATTAGCTCTAAGACTATCATTAACCGGCTCAACATTAATGTAAACTTTTGCCGAACTCCAGTTTTTTAAACCTGAGGATACAATATATGTTATACTGTCTTTTCCATTGAAATTTTTGTCAGGCTGATATGAAACTACCTGTTTGTACCAATCATATTCAGCAACTCCATTTTTCGGAAATACCTTTATTTCCAAAGATCGTGGATCCGGGAATTCATTTCCTTTTGTATCATTTTCAAGGACGGATATATCAACTACGCCGTTTTCCTGAATTGTTATTGTGTCATTTGCAGCTATGAATTCAGACAGGGTGTCTTTAACAATTACTGTTACAATAACAAATGCTGGAACTCCTTCATAGTCGCTGACTGAATATGTAAATTCGTCTTTACCGGTATAGGAAGAATCAGGGGTGTAAATAATACTGTCGCCTGATAATTTTATTTTGTTCAAACCTGAAATATCTATTGAACCCGGGTTTATACCATCATCAATATCAAATACCTGATTCAGTGCATTGAAAGTTACAGGGGTATTAATATTTGTTTCTAATACCAATGGCGTTGGTATTGGATTATCATTAACAGGATTAACAGTGATAATCATCCATGCATCATCACAATATACAGGCAAGCCGGTGTCGCATATCTTGTAATGAAGACTGTCTTTACCGGTGAAATTCTTTTCCGGGAAATATGAGATAACGCCATTAGAACTATTTATATAAGCTTTGCCGCTTTGTGGACTTTGAAAAATAGTTAATGAAGAATAATCGTA
>JAGODU010000287.1 GCA_017998095.1 Prolixibacteraceae bacterium
GTATATCTAACAACTGTTCCGGATTGATATCAACAACTCCACTCAAGATTAGAGGTAATAATTTATCTACATTATCGCTTTTTTTGATTATTCTAACCTGTTTGGATAAAAAGTCCATTTTCACATAGGCATCTCTCTGGAAAAATCTTAAAGTGCGTTCCTGTTTCATAGATACCCGAGAAGATGTAACATTTGCTATGGCTCCATTGGTAAATTCAATTCGAGCAGTGGCTATATCAATTGTAGGAGTAAAAATTCCCACGCCACTGGCTCTAATTTCAGATACAGGACTTTGCACAAAACTTAGTACCAGATCGATATCATGAATCATTAAATCGAGCACTACAGAAACATCTGTTCCTCGAGGTTGAAAAGATGAAATCCTTTGTGACTCAATAAACAATGGCTCGGAGATCTCATTTTCCGTCTTTAATATAACCGGATTAAAACGCTCAATATGACCCACTTGTATCAACAGATTTTTAGCTGCGGCAATTTCTAATAATTCTTGCGCCTGAGCTAAATCACTGGTAATGGGCTTTTCCACAAAAATATGCTTTCCGGCAAGTAATGCTTTTTTCCCTAATTCATAATGCGCTGTTGTAGTAGCCACTATATCAACTGCATCACAAGCAGCAAGCAATTCTTCATAACTGGAAAAACAATGGACCTGAAATTTAGCGGCAATTTCTTGGGAGCGTTGTAAGTTGATGTCATAAACACCAACTAATTCTGCGTTATCGATGCTTTGATATTTTTGGGTATGATATTGACCTAAATGGCCAACTCCCACAACTCCTATTCTAACCATTACTTAAGCTTTTTGGAGAGGACGTTTAACATATCCACTGTCATTGTGGAGAGATCATATTCAGGTTTCCAACCCCATTCTTGCTGGGCAGCTGATTGGTCCATATAATTTGGCCAACTATCTGCAATTGATTGCTTTATAGGATCGATCTTATAATCAATTTCAAATTCCGGAATGTGTTTTCTAATTTCAGCAGCAATCATTTCCGGCTCAAAACTCATTGCTGTTACATTAAAGCTATTACGATGAACCAATTTATTAGGATCGGCTTCCATTATTTCTACGCAAGCTCTTAAGGCATCAGGCATATACATCATATCCAAATAAGTGCCGGGTTTAAGATAGCAGGTATAGCGTTTATTTTTAATAGCTTCATAATATATTTCTACAGCATAATCTGTAGTTCCCCCACCAGGAAGAGTAACATTAGAAATAATACCTGGATAACGAACCCCACGAGCATCAACCCCATATTTTAAATAATAATAATCGCCCCAAAGTTCTGCAGCTACTTTTGAAATACCATAAATAGTAGTCGGCCTCATAATTGTATCCTGAGGAGTATTATCCAAAGGTGTAGAAGGACCGAAAGCTCCAATTGAGGAAGGAGTAAAAATTGCCCCTTTTACTTCTCGCATTACTTCTAAAGAGTTTATCAAGCTTCCCATATTAATGTTCCAAGCCATAAGAGGATTATTTTCACCTTTAGCGGAAAGAACGGCAACAAGATTGATAATAGAATCTATCTTATGTTTTTTTACTACTTCAAATAACCTATTAGAATCCATCGCATCCAAATTTTCACAAGGACCACCTTCCTGGATTTCTAAGGTTAAGGGAGTACTCCGATATGCTGCTACTACAGAATTTGCACCATAAATCTTTCTTAAGTAAGGAACAAGTTCTGATCCAATCTGACCGGCTGCGCCAAGTACCAGAATATTTTTCATAATTGAACTCCGTTATTATTTACAATTTCTTATATTACCTTGTTTTTAAAGTGTGCTACATTGTCAATTTTTTTGTTTCCGGTTTCATCTGTCAAGGTAGAATTAGGGCAATCAGCACAGTTCCATAATCTTCTTTTTTGTTTTTATCCTATTCCTTGAAACTAATATGCAGCTAATGAATTTTCCATATGATTCCCTTATGCGATATGGGAATCATATGTGAATCATATCGGAAAGATGAGTGGTCCTAAAAAAGTTAACACGGAACCTTAAATCAAGGAGAAAGTAAGGCTACAAGAGGATCGGCTGAAAGATACAGAAACAAAAAAGGGTGTACTCCCAGGCACACCCTTTTATATATGTTTCAAGTATCAGGGATGGATACTTTTGTTAGACGGCAATAACTTCTTTAACTTCCGGAATTTCTTCCTTAATGATTCGCTCAATGCCAGCTTTCAGAGTTAACGTTGCCATCGGGCATCCGTTACAGGTACCCTTCAAACGTACTTCAATAACATTATCGTCACGGATATTAATTAGTTCGACATCACCTCCATCTGCTTGAATAGAAGGGCGAACTTTATCCAGTATACTTTCAATTTTTTGTCTGTCAATCACTGTATTTCCTTATTTTGCGAGATTAATTGATAGTTCCTCTCCAGAAGGAGATACCAATTTTAATTGATCACCTTCCAGATAGCCAATTTGCTGAGAAACACCATCACTATTCATAAACCAACTATTGTTAACCGGATCAAAAGTAAGCACAATGTCTTCTTTGTTGGTGCTATTTGCCGGTTGAGAGATAATTATTTGGTTTTGACTGATTTCGAATTTATATTCACCATTAGGACTTTCAGCATATTTAATTACATGTTCTCCTTCGTTCATAGCTAAAGGATTGCTGCCTGTCCAAAATTCAATTGTATTGAACAAAACATAATCCAGAAACATAGATATTTCGTAAACTGGGCATATCCAAAAGGCCCAGTTAACAATGCTCTGGACATATTTATTACCCAAACTACCATTAAAGTTATACACTTTTTTGGTTAGCGACATATTCCCATAGCATCCGAAGACGCCGACGATGATAAATACCGCCAATAAAGCGACGCTGATGAGACGAGTGATTCTTTTCATTCTACGCTCCTTTTTTACTGGGATTCATTTTTAGCATGGATATTTTTGGTAGTAATGAAATAGAAAGCCGGAATAATTATTAGAGTAAGGAAAGTGGAAACCAACAATCCGCCAATGGAAACAATACCCATTGGTCTGGTCATTTCAGCTCCCGTACTACCAATACCTATAGCCATTGGTAACATACCAACTATAATTGCTAAGGTAGACATAACTATCGGTTTTAATTTCATTTTACCTGCTTCCATCAAAGCTTCGTGGACACTATATCCATCCCTGCGTTTTATATTAACATAGTCCATTATTAATATAGCGTTATTTACAACAATACCAACTAACATTATTATAGACATCATAGAAACGATGTTAAATGTTTGTCCGGCAATAAGTAAGGAGAGAACTACTCCAATTAATGCCAGAGGGACTGTTGCCAAAATTAAAACAGGTTGTGCAAAACTCTCCAGAATTGCTGATAATAACATATAGGTTAAAATTACAGCAAGAATAAAGGTGCGAACCATATCAACTGTTGTTTCTTGCATCATTTTTGCCTGTCCACCCCATTTAAAACGATAACCTGTCGGAAAATCAATCTTTTTTATCCGTTCTCCGATCTCAGAAGTTATATCGCTTAAATGGTATCCAATTGCTACATCACCGCTAAAAATAATGGTTTTATAACGGTCATAGTGAGTTATTCTATTTATCCCTGAAGAGAATTCAACATCTGCCAGCTGGGAAACAAGGTAATTTTTGCCCATTACAACTACATTTAGATTCCTAATTTTATCTGGAGAATCAACTACATCATCTTCAAGAGAAAGTTTGATATCATATTGATTTCCGCTTTCTCTATATTCGGTAGAGACTAAACCTTCTACATTTGCACGAAGAGCTAATGCTAAATCATAAACTGTAGCTCCTGCTGCAGCAAGTTTATCTCGTTTTGGATAGAGGGTAAGTTCAGACCTGCCATAACGACTGGAAGTATCCAGATTGATTAATCCGGGTATATCTTCAATGGTTTTAATTACTTCATCTTTTAGCTGTTCCAAACGGGCATTATCTTGACCTTCTAACATAAATTGTAAACCAGATCTTCCTCCACCTCCCATGCCCATAGAAGAACCTGCTATTTTTATTTTAGCATTTGGTATATCAGCAAGCTATTTAGTTAAGATATCTACTAATTGATTTGCAGAATATTTACGATCCTGTCTATCCACCAGTT
>JAGODU010000288.1 GCA_017998095.1 Prolixibacteraceae bacterium
CTCTTTAGGTAGATATCCATTCTTATTGTCAATCCCTTGCAAGCGGAAACCCATTTTTTCTTTCTCTGCAAACATCAATTCCTTCTTATCAGCATTTCGGTGAAAGCAAGCATCCATTTTTCCCTTTCCCTGCAGGTTTAAAACCATTCTTATTGGCATTCCCGTAAAAACAGGTATCCCAAAAAATATTTACCATAAAAACAGATAAAAAATAGAATAACACCAAGCATAATTGCCATCCCCTTTTTCCCCATTACTTTAGCTATTTTTTTATAACCACCGGCCGCATAATACTTACCTGATTTTTGCATTAACGCTCCTGTAACAACTCCCTAACGATTCCTTAGCGCCATTAAGGAATCGTTAAAGGGTTGTTAAAAAGTTGTTAAAGAAAGGAGTTAGTAAGAGTATTCAATGGGTATCTATTAGTCAACATTGTGGCTTATACCCCCAACAAAGATTCATATCTGCTCTTACCAGTTTTTAGTCGTTTAATTGCACCTGCTAGGGAATATTACTCAGCTAAAAAAATTATGCAAGATGCGATTATTGATATGGAGTTGGTTTTTAACGGTAAAGGCACTTATGTGTTTGATAGAGGATTTGATGATCGTAAGCTAATAGAGTTTTTAAGTAACAATGGGATTCATTTTGTCCTTCGTGGCAAGGGTAATCGAGCTGTTAAAGAAGGATTTGAAGAAATCAATTTCAACAAAATCGTAAGCGAAATGAAGTTCAAGTATGAATTACCTGGGCTCAAAGAAAATGAAGTATTTCAATGCGCCACCAGAAGAATCAATGTCAGAACCGATGACCATCCCAGTAAAAAATCAAGGACAGTAGAGGTTAGTTTGGTTGTATCTAATATCTTTAGAAAAGGTTTTCAAAAGAGAAACGACTTTTATCTACTATGTGATTTTGCCAGCCAGGATATGCCTGATTTGGAGCTGGTTGCGAAAGCAATAGCTGTTTATAAAAAGCGTTGGGCAATTGAAGAAGTTCATCGCCAAATGCAGCAAAGTATGAGATGGGAAAATATGAGATTGGGTAGCTATCAAGGTCCGAAAAATCTTAATGCTTTAATGGCTTTAGCATTGTTCTTCATCTATAGGTCTAAAAAGTATATTGCAAAATTCACCGCTAAATTCCCTAAAATGATAAACTACAAAAAAGAAGATTTACCTATACCTAAAGAATTCATATCCTACAGAATAGCTGAAGTTATTTCAGAGTGCATTAAATTTATTGTCCAGTATAAACGGAAACTAAGCTTAGCAGAACTTATTAACCCGCATCAAATGAAAATAAGGCTCGTGTAAAAAAATATGGGAATGCCAACTGAATTTTTTGCTTGACATGTTCAGTTGCATATATAAAATGTGTATTAGAATTTTAATATCGATTACATCGAGGTTTATATGATAAGATTAGGTAAAACCGGATTAGATCTGATTCGTGACGAGTGTTTGTTGAAAACAAATAAGTTACATATCCAATTGACTAGTGTTGCAAGCGATGAAACGGATGACTCAAGCTATTATTCTGATGGTGATCCTACAGATGGAGATGGGAATTGGAATGATAATTACGGAGATTGGTGGAGAGATGACGGGTATGATGATGATGCCCCAAACACTGACGAATGGTAATAAAAGAAATCAAGATCATCATAAGAGCGCTTGATCAATGCAATTTAAAGTGTGATTATTGCTATCTTAAAGAGAAAAACACCTATAAGCTCAATGTTAAGAATGCGTTAAATCTAGTCGAGTCCCTTTTATCAGTATTGAGTCAATCAGGGGTACAAAAAACAACCCTCGTTTGGCATGGAGGAGAACCATTACTATTAGGCGAAGATTTCTTCAATCAGGTTTTTTTTCAGTCATTGATTTTTGGTCATAAATTCAACATTGAAGTAAGACACTCCATTCAAACAAACCTGACAATACCATTAAGTGAGAAGTTCATTCGAATATTGCAGCATTACAATGTACCAATAGGTACTTCGATTGATCTCCCAACTGAGTATCAAAACGATTATAGGTTTGGCGACAATCCGTTAGGGAAATCCACATGGATGACTAATATGCTCAATCTAGAGAAATATCATGTGGGAAGAAGCATCAACTGCGTAATCACAGATCAGAATTACACTCACATGAGGGAGTTTTATACTTTTTGTAAAAAGTTAAAAACCAGTTTCACAATAGCTCCTTTAATTCCCAATACTGAGAATGAGATTCAAACCCAGTATTTAAGTAATGAACATTATGTCACTGCATTTAAGGACTTGTACGATGTTTTTACGAACGATACTAATCCAGTATTAGCACAAACAATTGTTGAGATGGTTTCCAACATCATTGTAAGAAGACCTAGACTATGTGTTTTCCAAAGGGAATGTAACAAGAATTTCTTGGGTCTAGATGCCAAAGGGAATCTTTATCAGTGTGCTCGGTACATTGGGAATGAAAGATATCGCTTATGTAATATACTATTTGATTGCGACATAAACTTAGTAGACAAGTTGTCACAATGTGAGCAAACTCCTACACCGGTTGTGTGCAAAGAATGTGAGTTCTATGAAATCTGTAACGGTGGATGCCCTTTCATGAGAGAACTAAGCAATGGAGTGGATACTCATTGCCAAGCATACAAAGAGATATACAGCTTTATTGAGAAGCAGTCTGTTAAATTGGAGTTACCTTCACATCCTAAGCCGTTAACATCATTTCCTAAGATATCGAGAAAGCATCAAGATGTAGTTATTATTGCTCCAGGAGCATCAGCAGACGAAGTGCTCTGTAATAATGCAGTATTGCATGATATTGATATTATCACAATCAACAGTATGTTCACTACAAAAAGACTTAAAGTGGATTTTTGCTTTACAATAGATCAGCGAGTAATCAAGACACTTACTAATGAGATATCATCAATAAATGAAACTATATTTATAACATGTTTCAAGAACATCGATTTTTCATTACCGAATATGTACCCTATTAAAACAAAAAAAGGGATCGGATTCTCTGCTGACCATAGTGATGGTGTCTATCTATGTGGAAGTTCGAGTTATGCTGCAATGCAATTCGCTTTTTCGCTAGGATATCAACATATCTATATGATCGGTTTTGATCTAGGTACGTATAAGGATCGCTTATATTCAATTGATTACTCAATTAATAGACCAGAACAAATCAAGGTATCAGATAGGATTAACAGATTTGAGCAGGAGTCTATAGCATATAAATTTCTAAGTGCAACACATCACGATGTTTTGAAGCGGATTAGAGTAGTTAATCTGTCAAAAAATCATCTCTTAAGTCATTTTATTGCAGTACCAGAAATGCCTATAGAGTATATCACATACAACTAGTAAGGAATCCCTATAAGAGTTTCGAAGATATGTAGTAGTAATTGCTTAATTATGTTAGATAACTCCCATAGAAGCATCTTTCAAGAAGATAGAATAGACATACTCCACAAGACATACTAACTCGCTAAAGGTAACAACCATATAGTCTTGCATGTCAACATGATTGGTAAATGTTGGAGCTGTCTTTGGATCGTCTTGAATGTAAATTTTTCTGTTTATGATATCTTCTTTTATACTGATAAATCCTGCATGTATTATTGTGTTACGATAATCTCTCGTGTAATTAATATAAGGTAGAGACGTTATAAAGCTCTTTATTGTACCCACAAAAGAAGCCCCATCAGGAAGTTGAGTCCCAAATGTTGGTGTAAATTCTAACTCGTTGTTATTAAGGTTGTTTGAGAACATTTTATCATCCTCGTTTCTCACAATCTATGTTAGTATATACTAACAAATGCATTATCTTCATCTTATCAATCCCAGTCAAGTTCTTTTTCATAAAAAGCTACCTTCCTACGACGGGTTGGAGCCCTGCGGAGGAGGCGTAGCCGACGGAGCAGGGCTCCAACCCGTCGCCTGCCGAATCAAACTGGATAGGCCTTATCAGGTTTTCTCTGATCCTTTCCAATGGCTTTGAAAGATACAATCTCCCGCTTATCCAGTCCTCTGAATAACCTTGTAGTATCGCACCAAACAACCTCAGGCAACTCATTTCATTCGGGAAT
>JAGODU010000289.1 GCA_017998095.1 Prolixibacteraceae bacterium
TCTTCATGTGAGTTAATTTCGCATCTAATGCGGTTACTCACTGTTTCGCTTTTAACGAATTTTTCTAATTGATTTTTCATCATTTTAAATGTTTAAATGTTATGTTGGCAATATTGCCGTTATTCCTTTTGTATCCCTTCAGAAAAAATGAGTACAGAAGAATACAGTGGCAAAAGTATAAATTGCAACATATTGATAGTAAGTATTTTAGATATACTTACTTTACTGAGTAAACAGAGTAAAGCATTTTTGTGATTAAAACAGAACAGAATCTGAACTAATGAAAGTATGTCCAGTCAATTTCAAGGTAAAAGATTATGGATGGTACTGATTCTTTGTCTTACTTCCTTTCGATATTGAAGAGGGCATCAATTAGTTCAGCACCCTTTGGAGCACCCTCATTATTAATTACGGTTACGTGTGCTCTGACACCTTTGTCAACTGCAACATATTGCCCAATATCATTCCTGTTGTAAGTGAAGCAATACTGAAGGTTAACCCAAGATGGTTTTTGTGGAATAAATTTTCTGTTGATTAGATTATAGAAAAAGTAAGCGAACAGTTTTGCTCCTTTTTCCCATTGAACAGGCTTTTTTATTTCTGATATTGGTATGTTGGAAAAAACTGCTCTGAAATCTTTGACATCAGTATTTTTGGAAATTAAATCATTTGATTTAAGATGGTTGTAGAAATTTATTATAAGTTCCTCATCTTTCAACCATTTAAAAGAGCGTTTTTCTTGCTGTTTCTTTTTCGGTAATTTTTGTTCGACAGTATTCTGCTGGTTCAGAACAAATGTTTTCACTTCTTCACAAATCACTGCTTTGGCTTCGAGCATTTCCAACAAGGTTTCATCCTTCAGTTGTTTTGATTCAGACATTGCCTTCTCGACTTCTCTAAGGGTATCATCAAGTTGCTTAATCAATTCATGTTTGAACGAATCATTACCTGAATAATTCCCAGCAAGAAACTCATTTCTATACTTCTGAAAGGCTTTGTGAAGGTGTGGTTTTAGTTCAGAAGCAGTTGTTTTACCATTTAATTCAAAAAACCGTAATGAATCAGGTAGCAGACCATCATCGTCCATTATGGCTTGAATTTCAGCAATTATCTCATCCCGATTATCAACTTCCTGAGGTATTTCTTTATACTTTGCCGTATAATCATTATCAGCAAGAATGTCCATAAATTTCTGGATGGCGGAGTTCATAGTAAATGTAATTGAGTGTTATGCAAAAATAGAATTTTGAAACTCCCCGTGAAATATTATTTAATTTTTACACCAAACGTGACGGTTTTAATCAATAATCGAAATTATTTCCGAAGGTTGCATACCGTAATAATCTGCTATTTGAAAAAGAGTCAGGATGGTAAAATTTTTTGAGTTCTCGACTCGCAGTAGAGTATTTCGGTGCAGACCAGACTCTTCACCAACTTCCATTTGTGTTTTATTCTCACCGAAACGCAGTTCACGCAAATAAGCACTGATGAGTTCGAGATGCCTATGATTTTTATCCGTTTTCTTTGACATAATTATTAGTGTTTTCAAATAAATACTAAAAATATTGCATAATATATTATGTTATTATGTGCACCATAATTACCAGTATTCCCAACACAAACTATGTAATAACTATATCATCTGCTCTTATCTATGTTTTTTGAAAGTGCCTATTTATGGGGGATTTAACGCTGAACATACTGTGGATTAACATCTGATATCAGAAAAATGTGTGTCCCCCATGCTTGTTTCTCAAACAATTCCGAAAAATCACAGGGAATTGCAAACCTTTTTTCACTGAATCCCTTTAAACAGGTCTTCAATTTGTATTCCAACTTTCCGAGCAAGGATTATAATCGACTTTAGTGATGAATTTTCACCGCTTTCAATGCGACTTAACGTGACTTTATTAAAGTTATGGGTGCGGGCAAAATCTTCATAGTTGTTGGCTATCTGTTTTCGATGAGATTTAATCCTTGAACCTATTTCTTTCAGTATCTGGTCAACATCCTCAGTAAGACGTGGGTCTACTTTCTTTTTCATTTTCTGATTATTTCAACAAAGATATCAAATACATAAAAAATTATGCAATTTTTTGTAATACATAATATATTATGTATTTTTGTTACATGAATAAGACGATAAGAATCATTCAGCAATACGTAAACACAGATGATGAAAGTCCAACTCGGCACATGGTTCTCATCGAGTTAAATGGTGTAACACCGATAAAAGCATATATCGTTGAACTCCCAAAGGATTGGCAATTTTGGGATGACAAATACAGGTACTATCAGATAAACCAAAATTAATAATGAATATGAAACACATAGCAATTTATGTTCGTGTCTCAACCAAAGAGCAAACGGTTATTAATCAGACTGTTAAATTGGTACAATTTGCAAAGAGTAATGGCTATACTTTTGATATTTATGAAGAAACGGAATCAACACGAAAAACTCGTCCTGTGAAACAATCTCTTATGGCAAGGTTAAGAAGAAATGAATACGATGCTGTTGTAGTTTATAAACTTGACCGTTTTGCCAGAAGTTCAACCGAACTAATCCTCGATGTCCAAGAACTGACTAATAAGGGGATAGGTTTTATCAGTATTTCTGATAATCTGGATTTTTCTTCTGCTTCAGGGAGACTTCACTTTGCGATATTATCGGCATTTGCGGAATTCGAAAGAGAATTGATTCGTGAAAGAACAGTCACTGCACTTCAGCGAAAGAAAGCCGAGGGATATGTATTTCGAGGTAGACCAAAAGGAGCAAAGGATAACAAGAAAAGAAAAACAACAGGTTATTATGAGCGTGAAGCCAGAAAGCGTGAGATGGAACAATCCAAATTAGTCGTGCACCCAAACAATTGACATAAAAAATATGGCATCCAGAACCCCCGATTTTTCGTTGTCATCCCCCCCTGTAAAAAACCTGCAAAAAAGGGGGTGGGTTATTTTGGTTGCACCAACACAAACACCACTTATACGCTTGAATCAAGACCACTTCATTTAATTCATAAAAAAATCAACAATTTTTATTAATTTTTTTCAAATTCAGCAACAATTGAATCACTATGTTTTTTATAAACAGGAGATAATGTGTTAATTATCAATAACATTCTTCGCCAAAAACACAATCGCCATTAATTCATAAGAAATCAACATTTTTTTATTAAAATTTCTTCGAATTAATAACACAATTAGCACCATTGTTTGTTGCAGCAGATGTTAAGATATTAATTATCAGCGATATCATTTTCAGCAACACCAAAACACCAAAAAACATTTTTTTTCACCAACACCAGTTCACCACAACCAATTATTTGTTTTTATTCGGTTAAATCAGTTAATGTTTCAAAATCAGCCAGCGACCAGAACCACCAGTTCCCATCCATTTCCAAGTTCCGTGACAGGTTAAAACACCGATTGGTTTTAAGGTTTTGTACATTGAGGTAAACCACTCCTTCATAATGTTGGAAGTTCAGTAATCTGATGGCAGCAGTATCATGACCTGCAACTTTCTTTTCAAGTAAAAGGTAGGGCATGTTTTTGGTGAGTTGTTTACCTTGGGTCATAATGCAAGGCAAGTCCAGAACCATCGTATCAGGGGAAAGGTATTCCAGAACCTTGTGCCCTTCACCATTTATGTAGGTATTGTTATTCATTGTCGAGTTCCAATAAGTCTTCACCAGCACAGCAATTGGTTATTTCATCATAAACCATATCCCTAATGTCCTTCCAGCATATAAAGATGTATGCTGGATGTTCATCGTTAACATCCAGATTAATTTCAGCATTACAACCTGTATCTGGGTTGGTAAATAGCATCTGAAGGATACCAGCATTATAGTCAACACAATTAAGTTCGTACAATCCAAATCCATCAGGGGTTACCACCAGATATTTCTGACCAAAACCTAAGCCAAGGTTGGATTGGTTACGGGATAAGAAAATCTGAAGGTGTGTATACCTTCCTTCCTGCATCTGGTTAATCAGGTCTATTATGGTTGCTGGGTAAGTGCTATTGTTTGCTTTTTCCATAGTCTGTACCATATTATTATAATGTACATGTACACCACAGGGTATCCACCCCTATCC
>JAGODU010000071.1 GCA_017998095.1 Prolixibacteraceae bacterium
CCTGCAATCTCTGTCGCTTTTAAAGGCTTTCCGGCATTCTTTAATACTTCCAGTACTTTTTCTTTATTATTCATAACTTTATATTTTTAAATAGACCCTAAATATCTGTTAGAGATTGTTTGCCAATCAAGTATCTTCCAAAAATCTTCCACATAAGCCGGTCTCAGATTTTGTTTGTCCAGATAATAAGCATGTTCCCAAACATCACATGTCATAATTGGTTTCATTCCTGCTGTCATAGGGTTGCCGGCATTCTGAGTCTGTACAATCTCAAGTTTTCCTTCTTTATTAACTACCAGCCACGACCAGCCAGATCCAAATAAAGTAACTGAGGATTTTGCAAACTGCTCTTTAAAAGATTCAAACGTACCAAAGGCATTTTCAATAGCTTCCATCAACTTTCCTTTTGGTTCTCTGCAGCCATCTTTGGAAAATTGATTAAAATAGAAAGTGTGGTTCCATACCTGAGCTCCATTATTGAAAATACCACCTGTTGATTTCATTACAATCTCTTCCAATGTGGAATTTTCAAATTCAGTTCCAATAATCAGATTATTGAGGTTATTCACGTATGCCTGATGATGTTTTCCATAATGAAACTCCAGCGTACGTCTGCTTATAACAGGCTCTAAATCATCAAGCCCATAATTTAACTTTGGTAATTCGAAACTCATAATTTTATTTTTTTATTTAATTCCTAATATATAAATTCTTCCTCTTATTTTTTATAACGATAAATCATATTTATTGTTTGTATGAAAAAAATAAGTTGTATACTTTTTCTAATGAAATAAAATTACAGCGTATACTTTATCCGTTGAAAATTAAAAAAACTTTGTGCCATTTTCATGGTATGACAAGTCCATTTTTTTAACCTGTCTGATAGTGACCTCACCCGTACCTCATTCGTACCTTATTCGACTGAAATACCAAAAAAGAAATACCATTATAGTAAGAATGTCGAATGGGGTACGAATGTTGTAGCTTTAAAAAAGGTCAGATTTTTAGTACATATAATCTGCAACTCATATTCATAAATATTGATTAATTTTTAAAGGAGAGAAAATATGCTGTTGCCGGTATAGGAACTATTACTAAATATATAGGGGAAAAAGAAAATCGGATGTAAACCCCATGCAGTATTTGTCTGCATGGTGTTTCATCCTCTTTCCTGTTTTCCCCTTTTTTAAATAAACCCCAAAAGCACTTTAAAAAACCTTAATTATAAGGTGTCAAACTTTCCTTCTTTTTCGCCGGTAATCTTTTTATCTATATACACTTTTTTGCTTGTTTCAACTTTCTCTATCTTTTTATTAAATTCTTTCATTGCTTCAATTACTTCCTGATTCCTTGCAACAATTTCCTTGACTTCTGAATCATTAAGTAACATTTTTTTTGATCTCATATATGCAATGAAAAATAATTTATACACACAAAGTAATGATATAACAAAGCAAAAACCTAATAAACTATCTTTACATTATCACAACAGTCATCTATACTTTATCTATACAAAAATTGTATGAATAAATGCTTTAAATGAAAACCAATAATTAAATTTTCATGAGAAAGTCAACAAGATTTTCCTCCGGACTAAGGTTTAATTTCTTTCTTAACCTATAGCGGGCCATATCTACACTTTGTGAATTCTGGAAAGTCAAAGCAGCAATATCCTTTGAAGAAAGATTTAACCTCAGTAATGCACATAACTTCTTTTCACCGGGAGTGAGTTCAGGATTTCGGGAATTCAGGCCATCATAGAATGATTCAAATACATTTTCAAATCGTGATTCAAATTCTTTCCATACATTTATCCCTGAGCTGATATTAAACTGGCTTATAATACTTTTTAACAATACAGCTCCCTCAGGAGAAGTGTGCTCATATACTTTTTCAAGTTCACCAATAAGGTTATTGTTCATTTCACTAATCTGAATCAAACGTAAAGCACTTGAGGTCAACTCTCTTTTTTTACTTTCCATCAAGTCATTATGAGCCTTCTTCAATTCAGATATTTCAGTCATGATAACTAAAATACCCTTTAAATTTCCTTCAGAATCGCTATATGAAGTTTTAGAAACTACATAATCTTTTTGCTCTTTGCCTAATTTACATTCATAAATAATATCTTTTCGATTATTGATTATGGTCATATCAGAATTGAAATACTGATTTCTTTCAGATTCATTAAAATAGCGGTAAATAAGAGTGCCGTCAATATGCTGGTCTTCCAGATCAAGCAGCTTTAAAAAATGAAAATTATAGCCTGAAATAATGCCGTCAATTGTATAATAGACCAAAGGTTGGGGAACACTTCCAATTAATGTTTCTATAAACTTGTTTTTATTTTCTATAATCTGATACTTTTCTTTTATTTCTTTCATTGACATTGAAAGGGATAATAAAGAACGTATCCTGGCATTCAATTCAATACGGTCAAAAGGTTTCCTTATGAAATCACTTGCTCCTTCATTCATTGCTCTCTGCAAATTATCAGGAGAAGTCATAACCCCGGTTATCATTATAACAGGAATTTCCTTAGTTGATTCTTTACTTTTTAAAATCTTCAGAGCTTCAAATCCATCAAGATTAGGCATGTTCCAGTCTAACAGAATTAAATCGGGGATCTCATCCTCAGATATTCTAACTGCACCAAGACCGTCTTCTGCCTGAATTACTGTGAAACCTGAGGATTTCAATATTTCAGTATATAGCATAAGATTTAACGGTTCATCATCTACTATTAATACTCTGGAATTAGTCATTATAATCTCTTTTTCGTAATTTGCATCCTAAGTTATTAATGATTTCAATGAAAAGATTTTTACTCTTATCCTTTTTATTTATTACACCATTTTTATGTTTTGCTGTTAACGATACCCTTATATTATCCGGAACTATAAACAGCGAAGATCTTTTCAGGTATGTCAATTATTTTGAAACTGAATCAAGAGATATTTCCATTGAGGATATTTCCAGATTAAATTTCAAAGACATAAAGCAAAGAAAGAACTCAAATACAATAAACTTTGGAACAAGTAAAAATGTTTATTGGTTCAAATTTAACTTAAAAAACATATCAAATATTGAAGAATGGATATTAAGTATTGACTATCCTACATTAAATGATGTAATAATATATGTATTGGATGAAGAAAATAAAACAGATACAATTTGCTATTCAGGGATAAATAATAAAACTGACAACAAATTTTTAGATAATTACACTATATATCACAATATCAAGCTAAAAAAGGATAAGACATATTCAATATATTTAAAAATTGAAACCAATTCATTTATAATAGTTCCGATAGCAATTTCTACTTTACATGATTATCTGGAGAAAGATAAATCAACAAACAGAATGGTATTCCTGCTATATGGTCTTATTGTTGCAATAATGATTTTGAATTTCACATTCTTTGTTTTAACGAGGGAAATAAACTATTTATTACTTGGTTTATTCCTGCTATCATTACTTATTAATTCGTTTTATTTATTTGGCTATGGCATTGAAATTTCTCCAAATCTGAGCCCTTACATGAAAACTGCCATGCGGCAAATTATGTTCAGTATTTCTTCAATAATTTTTCTGGTATTTACTATCAACTACCTTGATCTGAGGAATTTCAAGCCGATATTTAACACTTATAGGTTTCTAATTTTATTCTGTCTGATTTTAATTGTAGTAGTTGTATTTAAAATAATTCCTTTATCAGTCATTTCTAAAATTGCTCCACTATTACTATTTACCGGAACTATTATTTGCTTTGCTTTTGGTGTCTTTTCTTTCAAGATGAAGCACAAAACTTCATTCTATTATCTGATTTCGTTTAGCACATTTCTAATATCAATATCAATTTATACACTTGTATTATTCGATCTTATTGCCTTCAATTTCTTCACACTGCATATTGTCATGTTTGCTGGTGCTTCTTATGGAATAATCTTAACAATAGGGCTAGTTGAAAAAATCACTGCAATTAAGGCTGAAAAAGACAGATCAGTTTATCTTGAAAAAATAAATATTAAGCTTAAAAAAGAAATTATAGAAAGGAAAAAGATAGAATCGGCACTAAGAGAAAGTGAAGAAAAATTCAGGTTGTTCTTTAATTTAATTCCTTTGCCCGTAATGGTAGCCGATTATGAAAAAATCATTATAGAAGATGGAAATTTCAAGCTGTTTGAAATTACAGGATTAAACAAAGAAGAATGTATCGGACTCGATTTGAATGAATTGATTTTCTTTAATGAAAATGAAAAAAAATCTTTTACTAAATCATTATTCAGTAATAATATCATATCCGGTGAAGAGTATATATTCAAACTTAAAAACAATAAAATAATTACATGTCTTGTTTATGCGCAGATAATTGAATTGCATAGTGAGAAAAAATTATTAGCAATAGTTTCTGATATTACTCAGTTTAAGAAAAATCAGCAGGAGATAAAAAAACTTTCTTTGGCTATAGATCAAAGTGCGAATTCTATAATTATTACTAATCCAAAAGGAATTATAGAATATGTAAATAATAGTTTTGTTAAAACATCCGGATATACATCAACTGAAGTTATTGGAAAAAAGCCGTCAATTCTGAATAGCGGTTATCATCCTGATGAGTTTTTTAAAACTCTTTGGGACACAATTCTCAATGGAGAAACATGGTCAGGTGAATTATATAATCGTAAAAAGAACGGTGAATATTTCTGGGAGATGTCTACAATTTCGCCGATTAAAGATGACAACGATCAAATTACTCATTTTGTTGCTATTAAAGAAAACATAACAGAAAAGAAAAGTCAGCATGACAAACTTGTGGACTCAGAAAAAAGGCTTAAAGAATTGAATGCCACCAAAGACCTTTTCTTTTCAATTATCGCCCATGATTTGATGAATCCACTGAATGCTTTGCTGGGTTTTTCCGGACTCTTAAATGAGTCTTTACGTTCCCAAAAATATGAAGCAGCACAAAACTATTCTGAAATAACCGATCAGACAGGCAGGAGAATTTTTGAACTGCTTCAGAATCTTTTAATATGGTCCAAAACTCAAAGTGGGAAACTGATTTTCAATCCAATATTTATCAGCTTTGAAGAGCTTCTTCTTACGTTTGTCGATTTAATGAAAAACATCGCTGCAAATAAAAACATCACTATAAACTATAAAATAAACACCAAAAATAATATCTTCCTTGACCCCAACATGATAAGCACGGTACTTCGTAATCTTATTTCCAATGCTATTAAATTTTCAGATAAGGATAGTAAAATAGAGGTAAAAATTGATGAAAAGAATGATTACTTTGAATTTATAGTTGAAGATTACGGTTGTGGAATTGATCAGCAGCAAATAAATGATCTTTTTAATTCGGATGAAAACAAGACAGTAACAAGCGGAATGATAAATGATATAGGGAAAGGCCTTGGATTAATAATTTGCCGCGATTTTATTTCAATACACACCGGCAAAATATGGGGGGAAAGTAAAAACGGAAAAGGAAGTATTTTCCATTTTACCATCCCCAAATAATTTAATAATTAAAGCTACTCCCTCCAAGGAACTCTCTTACAAGTGATGTTGGAGGAATCTCTGAACCATCGATATCTTTAAAATAGCTTAATAATTTCATTACCCTTAATGATTCCGCAAATTCAGATTGATTTTCAGGAACTGATTTTAATAAAGGTTCGGCATATTTCTTCAAAACACCCAACTCATATAATGTAGCTGTGTTAAACATTATATCGGCATTTTCCTGATGAGGGAAAATATTCAGTTCTTCACCCCTTCTTACGCTTGGCCATCTCTTTATTGTATCAAGAGCGGGTATTCCCCTGTACTGACTATCTCTGATCATTCTTCTTATCAGCCTGTTATCAGTTGGAGAAATAGGATTATGGTTATCAATAGATATTGAAGTCAATGCAGATATAAAAATCTTATAAGTAAGAGAAGAATCAATATGGGGCAATAAGTCAGG
The DNA here is from genome assembly GCA_017998095.1 of Prolixibacteraceae bacterium. The sequence goes on from JAGODU010000071.1 coordinate 5,985, forward strand.
ATTTAAACCATGTATTCCTTCAATTATCAAAACCTGATTATCTTCCAGCTTAATGAAAGTGCCATCGTAGGAACGGCTTCCTGATGTAAAACTGAATTTTGGTAATTCTACTTCTTTTCCATCAAGCATTTGATTTAACTGCTCATTAAAGAAATCTATATCGATAGCATTCAAAGCTTCAAAATCGAGATTGCCATGTTCATCACGCGGGGTATGTTCCCTGTCAACAAAATAATTATCCAATGAAATCATTTTGGATGTAATACCGCATACTGCAAGCTGAACAGCCAATCTTTTTGTAAAAGTGGTTTTCCCCGAAGATGATGGTCCGGCAATCAATACCAGCTTAACTTTAGGTTTTCTTTCTGAAATAAGTGTAGCAATATTGGCTATCTTTTTTTCGTGCAGAGCTTCTGAAATTTTAATTACCTCGCCTGCCATTCCTCTCTTTACAAAAGAATTTAATCTGCCTACATCATTTACTCCAAGTATTTCAGCCCATTCCTTATGATCCTGAAATATTTCAAATAACTTATCTTCCCTGACAAAGCTCCTTAATTGTGAAAAGCTTTCATTGCTCGGCAACCTTAATAGCATTCCGTCATCAAACTTAACCAGGTCAAACTTTCTTAAATAAGATGTAGATGGGAGTAAATGACCATGAAAATAATTGGCATATTCTTTCAGGTAGTAAATATTTGCATAAAGCAATCCTGAATCTTCATACAGCCTTATCTTATCCTGCAGGTTATTTGCTTCATATTCCTTTAGAATTTTTTCAAGTTGTTTCTCTTGTCTAATAAATGGTAAATCATCCTCTACCAATTCTTCCATTCTTTCCTTTATCTTTTCGATATACGTTTTGTATAGCTTACCTTCAAGCCCTTCAAGTTCACAATAAAAGCCTCTGGAAATAGTATGGTCGATTTTCAGACTAAACTCAGGATATAATTCTTTTACTGCAACATATAACAAAAAGAATAAGGACCTTGTATACATCCTCTTTCCATCTCTGTTGGAATAATCAATAAACCTTATATTCTTAGGCTTTACAATGCTAAATGACAATTCCCTGACCTTATTGTTGACCAAGGCCCCGCATATAGGAGAATCAGTTTTTATATTCATATCCTCAGCAATTTCCATCAGGGTAATTCCTAAAGGATACTCTTTATAAACATTATTGTTTTCGCAAAATATCTCTATTGCAATCATATCTGTATGTTTTTTATTTTTTACTTAATTCTTCCTTAAGAAATTTGCCCGTTATTGAATTTTTATTCTCAACTATTTCTTCCGGAGTGCCTGTTGCCACTACTCTTCCTCCGTTTCTTCCTCCTTCAGGACCAATATCTATAATGTAATCAGCAACTTTAATGACATCCATATTGTGCTCAATAACAATTACAGTGTTGCCCCTGTCAACCAGTCTGTTTAAAACTTCAAGCAAGACTCTGATATCTTCAAAATGTAAGCCTGTTGTTGGTTCATCAAGGATATATATTGTTTTACCGGTTTCCTTTTTTGATAATTCAGTTGCCAGCTTGACTCTTTGTGCTTCGCCACCTGATATAGTCGTAGATGACTGCCCTAATGTAAGATAACCTAAACCTACTTCCTGAAGTGCTTTTAACTTATGCAGGATCTTTGGATAGCTTTCAAAGAACTCAACAGCCTGGCTAATTGTCATGTCAAGGACATCACTTATTGATTTACCACGGTATCTCACTTCCAGTGTTTCTCTGTTATAACGTTTTCCGTTGCATTTATTGCAATGCACATATACATCGGGAAGGAAATTCATTTCGATAAGTTTCATTCCTCCACCCTGGCATTCCTCGCAACGTCCACCCTTTACATTAAAAGAAAACCTTCCGGGCTTATATCCTCTGATCTTTGATTCTGGTAAAAGTGTAAAAAGATCCCTGATATCAGAAAACACACCGGTATATGTAACAGGATTTGATCTTGGTGTTCTCCCTATTGGTGACTGATCAACCTGAACTACCTTATCGATATGTTCAAGTCCTTCAATAGTTTTGTAAGGTAGGGGATCAAGCAGGGAATTATAAAAGTGCTGGCTTAATACTGGCTGAAGAGTTTCATTTACTAAAGTTGATTTACCGCTGCCTGAAACTCCTGTTACACAAATAAATTTGCCTAAAGGAAATTCAGCATCTACCTCTTTAAGGTTGTTTCCTGTGCATCCTGTTATTTTAATTGCTTTCCCGTTTCCTTTTCTTCGTTTTAAAGGAATTTCAATTTTCTTTTCTCCCTTTAAATATTTAGAAGTCAGTGAGTCACCGTTGAGAATTAAATCGGGAGTTCCTGCTTCCATTATTTTGCCTCCGTGAATACCTGCATAAGGCCCAATATCAATTAAATAATCAGCTTTCAGCATCATATCCTTGTCATGCTCGACAACAATAACAGAATTGCCCGTATCTCTTAGCTGTTCCAGTGAATTGATAAGCCTGAGGTTATCCCTGTGATGTAACCCAATACTTGGTTCATCAAGGATATAAAGCACATTTACCAGTTGAGAGCCGATTTGTGTTGCTAATCTTATTCTTTGTGATTCACCTCCTGATAAGGTTTTTGCTGCACGGTCAAGTGCCAGGTATTCAAGACCTACATCTATCATAAACCCTAACCTGTCGCGCATTTCTTTTATTATTTCACTAGCAATTAATTTTTGCCTGTCTGATAGTTTGAATTCAAGTCCCTGAAGCCATTCACCAAGTTGAATCAAATCAAGTGCTGAAACCTCAGAAATGTTATATCCGTCAATCTTAAACCATAAGGACTCTTTCTTAAGCCTTTGCCCGTTACATGCGGGACAAACAGTTTCCTTGACATACTGATTTGCCCATTTCTGTGCTTTCTGTGAAGTTGACTCTTCCTGTTGACTTTCAATATATTTAACTATCCCCTCGTAAGTCATGAAATAGTTTATGTTTTCACCAAGGGGAGAATTCTTAATTTGTATTCTTTCACCTGTTCCAAATAATATTTTATCAAGCGCTTCTTCTGGTATCTCAGAAAGAGGAGTTTTCAGATCAAATCCAAATGACTCAGCTATAGATTCTATTTGCCAGAATACCATTGAATTTCTGTAAGGTCCTAACGGAGTGATTCCTCCTTTAAATATTGATAACGACTTATCAGGAATAATCTTATCCATATCAAGCTGGGGGATCATTCCCAGTCCGTTACACTTAGGGCAGGCACCCTGAGGCGAATTAAAAGAAAAGTTATGAGGAGCAGGCTCATTATATGATATTCCGGTAGTAGGGCACATCAGGTGGCGGCTGAAATACTTACAAACGCCTGTTTCATTATCCAGTATCATAATTATCCCCTGCCCGTGCTTCATGCCTGCCTGCACAGATTCTCTAAGCCTTTTATCTGAAGAATCATCAGCAACCAGCTTATCAACTACAATTTCAATAAAGTGATTTTTATATCTGTCAAGCTTTAATCCATGAGTAATCTCTTTTATTTCTCCATCAATCCTGGCATAAATGAAACCTTTCTTCCGTATTTGCTCGAAGAGCTCCCTGTAATGACCTTTCCTCCCTTTAACCAAAGGAGCAAGTATTACGATTTTTTTCCCTTTAAAATCTTCTCTTATTAAATCAAGTATTTTTTGCTCGGAATACTTAACCATCTTTTCACCTGTATTGTACGAATATGCTTCACCTATTCTTGCAAAAAGAAGTCTTAGAAAATCATATATTTCTGTAACAGTTCCTACTGTTGATCTTGGATTCTTATTTGTTGTTTTTTGTTCTATAGATATTACCGGACTTAACCCTGAAATTTCATCCACATCGGGACGCTCAAGGTTGCCAAGGAATGAACGGGCGTAAGCTGAGAATGTTTCTATATACCTGCGCTGCCCTTCTGCATAAATAGTATCAAATGCCAGAGAAGATTTCCCACTTCCGCTTAATCCTGTAATTACCGTAAATTTATTCCGGGGTATGTCCACGTTTACATTATGAAGATTGTTAACCCTGGCACCCCTGACTCTGATTACTTCCTGATCAGTATCTTCTTTTAAATTTTCTGACATTGAATATGCGTAGAATTTTGTAATTAATAAATATACTATTTTTCAGGCATCTTAATCAAATAGCTCTTTTTGCTTTCATTTTTCAATGAAGTACTCCTTAGCCATGGATTCAGAATCTTCAACATTTTGTAGTTTGTCCCCTTCCCTTTTGCAAAAGCGGCCAAATCAGGTATCCCCTCTTTTACTTCTACATTTTTGAACTTTATTTCGGGGTAAACTTCACTATCCTTTACAAAAAATCCATATTTCTCCGGAGACTCAATTATATATTTTAAGGCAAGTATCCTGAACACATAACGGTTTGTTTCTTCTGAAAATAACAAGTTGTAATAATTATTCTCCTTTTGACTTTGAATCTGCTGAGAGACACTGCTGTTACCTGTATTATATGAAGCAGCAACAAGTGTCCAGTTACCATAAACAGAATGTGATTTTTTCAGATAAAGACATGCAGCTTCAGTTGCTTTTTCAATGTTGTATCTTTCATCAACATCATCTGATATTTCAAGACCGTTTTCTTTTGCTGCTGATTTCATGAATTGCCATATACCTGCTGCCCCTGAAGGAGAAACCGCTTTAGGGTCAAAACCGCTTTCTGCCAAGGCTAGATATTTAAAATCTTCAGGTATATTGTTTTTCTTTAAAATGGGTTCTATTATTTTAAAATACCTTTTGGTGAGTTTCAAATATCTTATCGTTTGCGAATGGAAAAAGCTGTTTACTGTTATTTCTCTGTCCAGCCTTTCAAAAATATCATATTCCTCTATTGGAACTTTCTCTCCTGCAAAATTCACTTCTGCCGGAACAGGGGGAGGAACAATCTTTTGGAAGACTGATTTATTGTCCGTTGAAGAAGGATCCGCTGGACCGGTAAAAGCTATAGATATAGTGAATAATATTAGCAGAGATATAATTATCAGATATAAAGTCTTTTGTTTCATTTCGTTTACATTTACATACAAATATGCAAAAGTAACAGTTTAAAAACTAAATAGATTGTAAAAATCAATTATCTGATTTTTACTTAAAACAAAGTTGAGATTAAATCAATTAATCAGAAATTATAGGAAAGGCCTGTAAATACTCCAAACATATATGGTCTGGAATTTATTTCAGATATACTGCTGAGAGAGTTAAGCTGCATCTTTATTGTTGGCTCAAGTGAAAACCTCAGATTACGGGTAAATGAATAATTGAATCCCAATCCTAAACTGCTGCTGAATGTCAACGGATTTAATCCTTCTATTTCTCCATTAGCAACAACTTCATCATTATTGGAAATCTTAACATCATTTACAACAAGAAAGTTTGTATTTATGCCGCCTAAAACGTGTATTCCAAATTTGCTGTCAATAATCTTATACTTAACTAACAAAGGCACTTCAACATATCCGGCATCCTGATTCAATTCATATGGTCTTATTACTTCAGGAGATAAACTGTTCATGTTCCCGGTTGTCTTAATTTGAGTTCCTTCCTGCATAGATACATTGGCTACCCCAATTAATGTATTTAACTCAACCTGATTATCAACTTCCCCGGCTTTATTACCTCCGGCATATTTTTCATCAGACATAACTCCATATCTGTCATTAATCCAATTCTGACCAGTATATGAAACATTTACATCATGGGCAACCTGTGATATCTCCCCATAATTAACTCCACTCTGAACAGTGAGCTTATTATCAATGGAATATGCTACTATTACTCCCCCGGTTACGTTGGTTAAATAGTTCATTGAGTAATTGTATAAGGCATGATCTTCTCCATTATAATCATTGAAAGATTTATCTGAACCATCAAATCTGTAGGCCGGAGAAGCCTGAACTCCCACTGCCCATTCCCCTTTTTTCTTTGTATTTGAATTCTCCTTCAAATTTCTCAGATTCATTTCAATTATCGACTTGTCTTCTTCAGATAAATAATGCGTATTCATTGCAAGTAAAGTGTATTCTTCCTTTTTATTTGATTTTAGCTTTTCTTTCCTTGGAATTAAAAGTTTGTAAATGAAATTATTTTCTTCGGATACATTTGCACTTGAAATTATTCCACTTTTATCCTCATATAAAACTTTTACTTTATCTGAACGATGAACAATAATATTATCCTTCTTATTTGTCCTTTTTTCTTCAACAATATAATCTGCTAATGCTTCAGATTCTTTGGGCTTAGTTGATTCATTTGCTTTAACTGACTCAGGCTTACCTTCTACTCCGGCTTCTGAAGTATAATTTACAACGCCATTATCTTTATTTGCAAAATACCATCCTCCTATAAATGCAAACAATAATGATGCAGCTGAAGATAAACCCAGGATTAAGAGTGTTCTTCTTCTCCTCTTTCCTGAATCCATTTCATTGATAATTCCATCCCATACTGAATCGGGAGGAACTACCTCATGATTATTTAGCTTATCCCTAAATAAATTATCAATATTTCCATCATTACTATTCATATACCTTCCCTATATATCCTAATTCTGTCACCTTATCCTGTAAAATTTTTCTTGCCCTTGCCAGATTCGACTTTGATGTCCCTTCTGCAATGCCAAGTATTTCTGAAATCTCTTTATGTGTATACCCGTCAATTGCATACATGTTGAAAACCAATCTGTACTGAGGAGGCAAATTCCTGATGACTTCCAGCAACTGCCCTGCACTCATCTCATCTAATGAATCGTTTTCAACCCTTCTCGACTCATAGATGCTTATATCTTCAACAGTTTGCATCTTAAAACGAGACCTGTATTTCTCAAACGAATTATTCACTACAATCCTTCTCATCCAGCCTTCAAAAGAACCTTTAAAAGAATACTGCCCAATTTTGTTGAATATCATGATAAAACTTTCATGCAATACATCTTCTGCTTCAGTTACATCACGCGAATACCTGAGACATACTCCATATAATTTTGGAGCATATAATTTGTATAACCGGGTTTGAGCCTCTCGTTTCCCCGCTTTACAATCACTTATCAATTTCTCAAGGTCTTCCAATTGCCTTTAAATATTTTGCAACAACTATTTATCTTAATTAAAAGATAAAGTTAAAGCTATTCGTTTAATTCTGAAACATAAAATTCCTCTTTCATCCCCTCTTTAAAAAGAACTGTAGTTGTTCCCAAAATATTATAATCTTTAATCATACAAAGAACGTATTCTCCTTTTTTCAAATTTCTCATGCCGGCTTCCACATCATATCTGCACATGCAACGACAATTACCCTGAACTTTTTCATATTCACTGAAATATAATGTGTCATTGCTCAAACTGACATCTATTCCAATCCCTTCAGGCAAACAGCAATTATAACTTGCATCATAGTGAGTAATCATATAATTGTTGTCAGTCAGAGATGTTATAATTACCAAATCAGTACTGTCTGTTAATCCTGTACTCTTTAATCCTTTACACCCCCGATACTCAGTTGATGCTAATTCCATTTCATTTTTATTGATATCAAAAGAATCATCGCACCCGGAAAAAATCATAGCACTTATCAACACCAGATATATTCTTTTCATTGTCGATTTTTTACCAGAGATGATATATTAAAACAAATGGTTGCGTGGACGCAACTTTTTTTGCACATTGTACATCATGGAGAAAATAATAATTCAAAATAAAAATCAAATACTATGAAAAATAAACCTGTTTTATCAGCATTTGTAATCCTCTTTGCTTTTACTTCCTGCGACTGGATTAATCCTGAAAAGGAAATTGAAGATATTGTCCTGAATGACAAGTCAGCTCAAATTGTTGAAAGCAATAATTCATTTGGATTCAATTTGTTTGAAAAAGTATTATCATCTGAAGAAACTGATAAGAATATTATGATTTCACCATTGAGTATAAGCCAGGCCCTTTCAATGGCTCTTAACGGTGCGAATGGCAATACCCTGACTCAAATGCAGGATATACTTGGTTTCAAAGACTTTTCAACGGGGGATATTAATTACAGCAATCAGCTTATTGTAAACTCTCTGGTTAACCATGATCCGAAAGTTAAATTGCAAGTTGCCAATTCCGTGTGGTATCGTAACGATTTCACTCCCAAGACTGACTTCATAAGTGCAAATCAAACTTACTACAATGCTGAAGTAAGTCAGTATGATCCGGCTAAACCTGATGAAGCAAAGAATAACATGAATAATTGGGTTGAAGATAAAACCAATGGCAAGATTAAAGAAATAATTGATAATGTAACTCCTGATAATGTGCTGTTCCTTTTAAATGCAGTTTACTTTAAAGGCGTTTGGAAAACACAGTTTAAAAAATCAAATACAGAAAGCCTTCCCTTTACTTTGGATAACGGCAGTGAAATTAATGTTGAAACTATGACCGGAAAAGTAAACCTTTCTTACTACAACGAAGAAAAGTTTTCAGTAATTAAACTCCCCTACGGACAAGGGAAATTCAACATGTTTATTTTCCTCCCTGAAGAAGGTTACACTACTAATGACATAGCATCGGAAGTCAAGATAACCAATTTCGCTTCCCTCAATAATTCTGTACCTTCAGAAAGAGAAATATGGCTTCCTAAATTTGAATTTGAATATAAAAATGAACTCAATAACGAACTCAGTGATTTGGGAATGACAAATGCCTTCAATTCCAGTGTCGCCGACTTCAGTAATATTGCTGATATCAATCTTTATATTTCAAAGGTTAATCACAAAACTTACATCAAAACTGATGAAGAAGGAAGTGAAGCAGCAGCTGCAACTTCAGTTGAAGTCAGCTTTACTTCTGTTGGTCCGGATGGAATTATAATGATTAATCGTTCATTCCTCTTTGCAATCGTTGAAGATGATACTAATTCTATCCTCTTTATAGGAAAAGTATATGATCCTTCAAAGAAATAATATTATTGAGACAGTATTCTAAAATTAATCTATGGAATTCCGGAGAATCATATCGCCATTTGCTTTAATACTGCTTTTCATTGCCTTTGCCGTAATTACTGCAATCGTATTTCTTCAGAAAGGTAGAAACACCAAATGGATATCACGCAAAATGAAACTGGGGGCAGCAATTCTCACTATAACAGGCATTACTACCGGCTGCCCCCCTCAGGTTACCTGCTACGATCCTGTGCCAAGCAACTTCTTCCAGTTCGATCAGATTAACTATGATGAAAACGCTATTATTGTTGATCTTCCAAAAGATACTGTTATAACAGGAAGGATTATTACTCCTGATTTTGACGCTTATTCTTTTGAAATCTCAACTACTGACTCAGTTGTTGTTCAAACAGGCTATGTTATCCCTGAAGATGGAAAGCTTGACAGTGATGATGAAAAAATTAAAATCATTGTTGACAGTAAATTAATTGAAGGTGACTATTACTTAAATATATCCTCTGCTGAAGATGATTTTGAAAACTACGTTGTATGCCGTAATAATCTGAAAATAAAATGATCAGCCTGCTCCGGAATAATAAACCCAATATACAGTATGTGGTCTTCGAGGCAACTCAAAGATGTAACCTCAACTGCTCATATTGCTATAATCACTGGAAGGGAAATTTTAAAGATCAAAAACTATCTCCGGAAAACTATAACCATCTGAAAAACACTATAAGTAAACTATTTAAATCAGCTAATATCAATCATATCACATTTTCAGGAGGAGAGCCTCTTTTAGTTGAAAGACTAAAAGAGCTCTCCCTTTTCTGCAGGTTCAAAAGGGCTTCTGTTTCAGTTATTACAAATGGAAATGCAGGTACTGAAGACGATATTCAGCAATTATTGTCTATCGGAGTTAAACTTTTTGAACTCCCATTTCATTCTTTTTCTCCTGACATTCATGATGAAATGACCGGAGTAAAAGGGTCATGGAGCAAGGCGAAAACCCGAATGACTTTTATCAGAGATGCCGGAGGAATGGTCGTCCCTGTTATTGTTATTACAAAATACAATTTTCAAACTATTGCCGACACTCTAAAATGCCTGAATGATATGGGGTTCAAACGTATTATGCTTAACCGGTATAACATTGGAGGAATAAATACTAATTCTCCATTAAACGTTCTGCCCTCAAAGGATGAATTAAACTTTGCCTTTTATCAGGCCTCTGAAACAGGAAAGAAACTTAATCTTGACCTTTCTTCTAATGTCTGCACTCCCCACTGCATCCTAAACCCGTCAGACTATAAAAATATCCGGTTTTCAAATTGCTCTGCTGATATTAATAAAAGGCCTTTGACTATAACTGCTACCGGTGACTTAAGATTTTGTAATCATTCACCGGTTGTCTTAGGGAATATTTTCACTGACACAATTGAAAACATACTTGCCAAAGGTCAACAATCCAACGATTGCCTGACTATCCCTTCTTTCTGCAACAACTGCAACCTGTATGACAAATGCCTCGGCGGATGCAGGGCTGCTGCCCAACAGGCAGGTAAAACATTTCACGATGTTGACCCAATAACAGAGTACATGAAACATGAATTCACCTGTTATACTTAGCAATATGAAAACCATGATTAAAACATGTATCTCTCTGTTTATCATCCTGAGCTTAGCTGGATGCGATAAAAATGATTCATTCCACGACCTTGTCTCCGGAAAATATATCTTCATTTTTAATGAAGTCAATGATACTATTTGTGCTAATTCATATGATAAAATCGGACTACTGATAAAAAGTATATCGCATGATGATGCATATTCCCCGGGTGAAAATGCTGAATTAAATTATACCTACAATTCCAATAACCTATTGGTTAAAAAAACAGGCTACATTCCGGGAATAATGTATATATCAAGCTATCAGGGAGCTATGGGCAAGGAAGTTAAGCTTATTTATGAATATGATGAGAACGACAGGCTTTCAAAGATCACTACCTTTTTCCATTATCCCGATTTCCCGGAAATTGATTATACTTCAATACAAACCTTTGAATACTTTGATGATAAAGTCATTGAATACAATGGAAATACCCCGGAAGAAATAACCTTGAGAACAGAATATTTATTAAACGATAAAGGCAATATTCAAACAAAACTTTATTACTACAAATCAGAAGCTGACAGCTTTATTTTAAACACCAAGGAAGAGTATACATACGACAACTATAAAACTCCTTTCCAGGCAGAGCCTACCCCTAAGTCAAAAAACAACGTCCTTACTAATAAGATAACTTATTATCAAAGTGATGAACAAGGAATTTACTACCAATCATATACATCTGATTTTTCAAATGAATACGAATATAATATTAACGGATACCCGGAGAAAATGATTATAACATATCCGAACTGGAATAAAGAAACAAGAATCTATAAATATTAAATACCATGAAAATGAAAAACTTATCTGTCATACTCTTTGCAATTACCTTATTAATTGCCGTTTCTTGCAAGGAAAACGAAATCGATGATCCTAAGGTAATTGATGTCAATGAGAAATCAGAACTCCTCATCTTAGAAACCAATGAGTTTGGTCTTGACATGTTTCGACTTATCAACAATTATGAAACGGATAACTTTACTATCTCCCCTCTAAGTGTTGCTCTTGCCCTTGCCATGACTTACAACGGAGCTGAAGGCGAAACTAAGATTGCCATGGAAAAAGCAATGCGCCTTTGGGGCTTAACCACCGAAGAGATTAACGCAAGCTACCAAAGCCTTACCAAAGCGCTTCTTGAAGCTGATCCAAAGGTCACTCTTGAGATTGCCCAATCAATATGGTACAAGCAGAATTATAATGTTTTGAAGGGTTTTAAATCTGTAAATGAAACCTATTATGATGCGGAAGTCAAAGAACTTGATTTCAGTCGCCCCGATGCTAAAGATGTTATCAACAAATGGATTGAAGATAAAACTCATAATAAGATAAAAGATATGATAAAGGAAGTTAATCCTTTACATGTCATGTTTCTTGTCAATGCAGTTTATTTCAATGGAGTATGGCAAAGTGAATTTAAAAAATCAGATACTTTTAAGTCAGATTTCTATAAAGAAGATGGAACTAAACTTGAAGTTGACATGATGAAGAAAAAGGATACTGTCAATTATTTTTACAACGACCAGTTTAAAGACCTTTTCACTGCTGTCGAATTACCCTATGGCAGAGGAAACTTCAATATGGTTATACTTCTACCCGGGGAAAATAAAACCTGCAATGATGTAATTGAGAAGATGACCCCTGATAACTGGCATATATGGATGGATAGCTTCAGAAATAAAGATGAAGTAAGTGTCTGGTTGCCAAAATTCAAAGATGAATATAAAATTAAACTAAACGATGTACTTACAGAAATGGGAATGGGTATTGCCTTCAACGGTAAAGCTGACTTCAGTGGTATAAACGGAGAAGGGGGAATTTATATTGATTATGTCCAGCACAACACTTTCATAGATGTAAATGAAAAAGGAACCGAAGCTGCTGCAGCAACAGTGGTTGCTATAAAAGAAATGGCTGCTCTTCCGGAAAATGAATTCCATGTAAACAAACCTTTCATTTTTGCTATTACAGAGAAAGAAACAAATGCTATCCTCTTTATTGGAAAAATGAAAGAACCAAAATATTAAATTAAAGCCTCAGGATTAACGACATAGGGTATTGTTTTATATTTACAATACCCTATTATATTTTCTGCTGCCAGTATTGACATCTTCGCCCTTACTTCTTCAGTGCCCGAACCAATATGTGGCAGTACTGCAACGTTTTCCATTTCCAGTAAAGGATTATCAGATTTCATAGGTTCAGGATCAGTAACATCAAGTCCTGCACCCCAAATGTTATTATTATTTAAAGCCTCAATGAGATCTGTCTCATTATGTACTTGCCCTCTCGAAGTATTGATAAAAATGGCAGTCTCCTTCATCTTTTCGAAAACCTCTTTATTAAAAATTCCTCTTGTTTCTTCGTTTAATGAACAATGAACTGATAATACATTGCTTTCTTTAAGAAGGTCTTCAAAGGAAACCATTCGGGCACCTAACATCTGCTCGGCTAAATGATTACTTTTTCTGCTGCAATAAATAACCTTCATCCCGTATGCCCCCTTACACCTCATTGCCATTTCAAAGCCTATTCTTCCCATCCCGAATATCCCTAAAGTCTTTCCCTTTAGTTCTATACCAAGATGAGCAGATGGAGTAAAATATTTCCACTCTCCTCTTTGTATTGATTTATGATGCCAGAACATCTTCCTTGAAGTGGCTATCATCAAACCAAATGCTATATCAGCAGTTGCTTCACTTAATACATCAGGGGTATTGCCAACAGGTATTTTCAATCTGGTTGCCTCAGAAATATCAATATTGTCGTACCCTACTCCAAATTGAGATATCATCTTTATATGACTACACTCATTCAGAAATTGCTTGTCAATTCTGTCGGTTAAAGTACAGAATAAAATATTGTGACTCTTTGATTTGCTTATAAGCTCTTCATGAGACATCGGGTAATCTTCCCCCCTTTCCGTAATTGTAAATCCTCCTGCTTTTAACAAGTCAATACCTGCAGCAGGAAAATTACGGGTAATCAATATTTTATAATCTTGTTCCTCCATTTAAATATGAATAGCTTCATTATAAGCAGCAGC
>JAGODU010000290.1 GCA_017998095.1 Prolixibacteraceae bacterium
ATTCAGCAATGATCTGCTTATTTGAAGGATATATCTCCTTCCCCACATTCATTTGATATGCTTTAATTGATGAAAGGTAAATATCGGCTTGTTTTAAATCATTAGTCTTCGGAAAACTTATCAATTCTCTGCGGTATAAATCAAATATATTCTTCAGGAAAAACGAATCATTATAATCTTCTGTTTTTTCATACGCATCTTCAACAGAATACCATGTATTATTTAAAGCTCCAGCAATTGGGAATATCTTTAAAGCTTTTCGTGTAAGAAACATATCAAGTATGATTGCATCATCATTCGCTTCCAGAATTGCTTTATCATATTTATTTCTTTCACTTAATGGTTTAGAAAAAACTTCATCAACATATGGTGATATTAAAAATTGATAATCATTATCAAAAAGCTGAATGTAGGAAAGCCGTGAATTTTCAGCTCCAAAGATTTTTCTAACCTCTTCATTTTTGATTTCCATTAAAGGAAACTTTTCCCAGTATTCAGGAAAAGTAAGAATAGAAAGAACTACCTGATCGGCATTAAGGTTCTTAATCTTATCTGCTCCATAAATCTTGGTCATAAATTCTCTGTTCAAAGTATTCATGACTTTCATCCTTCCCTTATTATCCTGTATTACTAATTCTCCAAACTTTTTAGCCTGAATCTCAGGAACAACTTTTGTATAATCAATTTCTTGTCCAAATGACTGGAAAGAAAATAATAGAAACAGCAATGCAACTGTTACTTTTTTCAACAAATTGATTTGATTTCTAAAGAAAGATCCGGGCATAAATAATGAAGTCAACATAAAAGCAATTGCCAAAAAATAGCCGGAATATGTCAAAGAAGTACCAAAAACATCACAGGAAGCAGTTAAAATTGTCCCTTTCTTATCTTCATCAAAAGAAGTTTGAAAGAATCTCCAACCCTTATACTTTAAAATATGATTCATATAAATATGGTAATCTATAACCGGTTCACCACTTTTCTCATATACCTTAACATAACTTGAATACGAAGATGGAGAGTCAGATCCCGGATAATAATCAATTGAAAATTTCTGAAGATAAATATCAAACGGAAGGTTTTTTGCAGAGCCATCATTAAAATAAATCATGTTTGATCTTTCTCCTTCCCTTATGTGTATTGTTCCATCAATACCGGTATATCGTGTAAAAAAGGCTCCTAGTATTATTAAAATAAATGATAAATGAAAAATAGGCACCGATATCTTTTTCCATTGGAAACTGGAATAATAAAACAAGCAGCCAAATAAATTTAATACAAGAACAGCTAATAATAATTCGAACCAGCTGGAATTGTATACATATTTCCATGCATTATTAACACCTGAAATCGTTTCAATAATAGTTGCTGATATTATTGCAATGGTAACCAATCCTAATATTATACCCGTGGTTTGAAAACTAAAGAATTTTCTTTTCATTATCTACTTATTAGTATGGCAGTAAGAGGTTCATACAATTCTAATCAATATCAATCCACCCTTTCTTTTCAACGCTGTCAAAAATTGCATCAATTGCTTTCATATTTCCAATAGCATCTGAAAAAGGAGTTGGAACTGGAGTATTATCAATAACGGATTGGGCAAACAACTCAGCTTGAATAGTATATTGATTAGCAGGGCCGCAAAGAATTTCTTCATTTCTGTCCGGAGTTTGTAAAATTACTTTTGCCGGTTTATCAGCAGGAGCATTTACAGGGATCTCAACAACAATCCTTCCGCCTGTTCCTGATATTTCAGCCCTTTGATTATACATCAACTGTGTTGAACAAGTAAAAGAAGCTGTTTGTCCTTTCCCGAAATCAAGCATTGCAGAAGTAAGCATATCAGTATGCATCTTGTTGTCATAATCAATAATGCCAACAACTTTTTTAGGTTCTTTACCGAAAATAAAGCGGGGAAATGAAATACAATAGCAACCTATATCCATTAGTGCTCCCCCTCCAATATTAGATCTGTTTCTGATATCTTCAGGATCATCGTTAAAATATGAAAAAAAAGAATTCAGATGTTTAACCTCCCCGATAAGTCCTTCATTGATTATTTGTTTTACCTTTTCCCACTGTGGATGAAAACGATACATAAATGCCTCCATCACTTTTAATTCAGGATGTTTAGCCATTTCCTCCTTCAACAATTTTGTTTCCCTAAGGTTCATCCCTATTGGTTTTTCGCAAAGAACATGTTTTCCTGCTTCAAGGGCTTTAATTGTACATGGAACGTGAAGATGATTAGGCAGCGGATTATATACTATGTCGATATCAGGGTCATTTAACAGATTTTCATATCCTTCATAAACCTTAGGTATTCCAAGATTTTTAGCAGTTTTATCTGCACGTTCGTATACTCTTGAAGCGATAGCTACAACCTCGCAATTTTTTGCTTTTTGAATAGCAGGAATTACCTTTTCCCGGCCAATCCTTGCAGTACTCAATATTCCCCAACGTGTTTTCATATTACAAAATTAGCTTTATTTAATCTTGTGCCCGGATAATGCATAAAATAAAATAAAAGCAAAGCATGGTATCGGAGCTAAAAATCCAATAGCCATTGAATTAGTAACATCAGCAATTAAACCCATTAAAGGAGGAAATACTGCTCCCCCGACAATTGACATTATTATGTATGATGATGCTTTTTTTGTTTTCGGACCAAGATCTTTTATAGATAATGCAAAAATAGTCGGAAACATTATGGACATAAAAAAGAATAATACATATAACGCAATAATCGATGGCCATCCAAGGTTAATTGAAATTACAGGCAACAATACACAGCAAATCAAGGCATATAAAGCCAGCATTTTAGCTGGTTTGAAATATGACATTAAATAACTGCCCAACATTCGGCCTATCATAAATAACAGAAATCCTATCGACAGAAAATAAGGTCCATTTTCAACATTAAAATGTATAGGTTGATTTTCATCAGTGACAAAATTTATCAGATAACTAAATATTCCCGTTTGTGCGGCACAATAACAAAATTGAGCTATCACTCCTAAAACCAAATGTCTTTCTTTAATTAATGGTTTTGGAGCATAATCTGATTGTACTGTTTCTTCTTCATCATTTATTTCAGGAAGTTTTGTTAAAAGAAACATTAATGCTACAGACAATACAACCAGGCCTATAATGAAATAGGGCATCGTTAATGAACTAAGTTTATCACCATTCCCTGAAGGATTGCTGTTATAAATGAATATTCCGATTAAAGGACCAACAGTCCATGCCAGTCCATTGAATGATTGTGAAAAATTAATTCTCCTTTCACTTGTTTGAGGAGGCCCCAGTTTTGTAGTATAGGGATTTGCTGCCGTTTCCAACGTAGCCAATCCACAACCTAAAATGAATAAAAATATTAGAAACAACCAGAAAGATTCATATTTAGTAGTTGCTGCAATAAGAAGAGCCCCTGATGAAAACAACAATAACCCTAAAATTATTCCTTTCCTGTATCCAAACCGGCGCATGAAGAGACCTGCAGGAATTGCCATCAGAAAATAAGCTATATACATTGAAAACTGAATCATTCCTGACTTAGCTTTCGTTATCTCAAGAATTGTCTGGAAATGCTTATTAAGAACGTCAAGCATACCATGGGCCATACCCCATAAAAAGAAAAGTGCGGTAATAAGGGCGAAAGGTAAAAGGTTTTCCCGTGTTGTCAGTTTATCAGGTTTCATAATCAATTAGGTTTAATATTTAAAAAGTATTTGATTATTTGCTTTTAGCAATCAAATATACCTAAATGTATCAAAAAATTAAGATTTAGGAATCCATTATAATAGTTGGATATTAAAATTTTCGAACCATAATTTTCAAGTTTTTAATATCTGAAAGGAAAATAATAAATTCAGTAAAACACGTACTTATCACTTAAAATGTTAATAATCCGACACAATCACTTATAAAAAATAAAAATCACTTTAAATGATTATTATCAGACTCTTTAATTATCGATCGTAAATTCTCTATATAAAAATATAAAGATACTTTTATGAACCTTTTCAAATTACTAAACTGGAAATAATAAAATATAAATAATTTTTCATGGAAAACTCAAAAAATTTAGACG
>JAGODU010000291.1 GCA_017998095.1 Prolixibacteraceae bacterium
AATAAAAATAGTCTTTGATATAGTTCCAGACTTTATTATTAATCTTCATTCTTAGTATTGGGATTTGCATCACGCTAAATTAACTTTTTAAAATTTAGAAATCAACCACTAACGCAGCCATATACCTCCCTTACCCTTGTTAACTATCATATGATATTGAATCGGCGCCAGAATAAATGTATTGAAGTTTGAAAGAATTGATGCCAAGAAAAGAGCATAAACCCCCATTTTTAAATAATTTATAAAAAACATGGCTGAAACAATATATAGAAAGGGGCTTATAAGACATGCAACAAACTGAATTCTGAGAGCACTTATCCCATTCAGAAAACTCACATATTTTCCTCCGAAAATTGAAGTATTAAAGAAAAGGAAACCAAAAAGGGATAGTGTAAAACCGATTGAGACTTTACCTTCCCCTATCCATAAACGGTAGACAGTTTCCGAGAAAATCAACATTACAAGCCCTGCCAGTACCATAAGGATATTAAGTTGATTATATTTCTTTATCCCATTTCGGATCCAGTTTATATCATTCTTGTGAAATGCCTCGGTTGAAGCTGACCAAAATGGTGTTAAAAATATCGTGAAAACCATATTAAGTACACTAAAGTACTTATAAACAATATTATAAGAAGTCACATCCTCTGTACTGAAAGACCTGGCAATAATGATGTTTGCTGTCTGGAACTGTATAATATTCGCTAATTGAATAACAAAAAAAACAAAGCCAAGATTAAACAAACTTTTTGAATATGAGAATTTCACTGTCGAAAATGTCGGTCTGTACTTACGGTATGGGCCGTTAAACAATAAAACATTAGCTGCAATAAGAACGACCAGGGGAGAAACACACAAGGCAATACCAAGTTTAATCAATGACCCTTCTGTGGTTTTAATCAAAACAAATATGAAAATCAATGATATGATTTGTCCTAATAGATCAATCAAAGAAGATTTTGCTGGTTTCTGGTCTGCAAGAAGGATTGTCGTAATAATTTTTAATACGAATGACATACAGAAATAAGAAACCACAATTATTGCCAGAATAGAAATCTCTGACTGCATTTCTGACTCGACCTTCAGTACATCGGACCAGTTAATGTATGAATTGCTTATCATGAAAACAATCCATAATAATGAAAATATTATTCCCAATAAAGCATAGGTAGTGCTTACATATACTTTAGCAATATTATCATCGTTCTTTGCCTTTGCTTCAGCAAATTTATTTCGCAATCCCTGAGTCAGACCAATATCAAAGAAACTTAACCATGCTACGATAGAACTTAGTGTTAACCATATCCCGTATCTTGATGAGTTAATATAGTCTATCGTCATCGGGACCAACAAAAGGCTGATTCCAATACTACATCCTTTTATCAAGAATGAGGCAAGAATGTTTCTTTTTGCCCGAACACTTCGTTCGTGACCTGTAAAAAGGTAGTTTTTCGCAAGAACTATTGCTTTATCCAAATAATTGGCCATCAATTACTCCAAATTCAAAAAAAAATTAAAATTAAGTCGGCTTAGAGATAGATTGTTTTCACTATATACACAGCTTCGCTTGGTCAGTCCCATTGACATAACCAAAACATATTATGAAAAAAACGGTAATTTCAAATTACCTTCACTTACCAAAACGTATGCCTGGGCGTATTATTATTGAATTTCTTACTAAACTTTAATGACCCACTAAGCCCCTGATTTTGATCTGGTGAGCCTAAATCAATTTTCCACAAAAGGAATCCATACATGCCAGTATATATGATTTTTTAAAACAATAATTATCTGACAAAACCCATAAATAATCACTCAATTAAAACAACGGTTGGCTTGGAATAATCAACCTTGAGTCCCCTCTGAAAAGGGGGTTTTACAAAAAGACATAAAAATTAATGATAACCGATATAAACGACGCGATGGAAAATGTTCTGCTCAAAATTGGTTGTACCCCTATCTGTGAGGTTAAATAACCTGCAAAAAAGGGGGGTTGAGCAGATAAATCCATTGCTTTAAACGTTCTTTGACATATTTGTTTCATATAGTTAAGTATTCGGACAAGATTGATCCACAGGCATCTGCAGTATGTCCAGATTTTTTGTTTGATAAGGCCGCGGTATTTGGATTTGTTATTTCTTAGCGGGATTCCAAGCTGAAAGATGGTTGCTTCGACATTGTTTCTCGTGTGCAGTTCTTCTTCTGCACGTTTTTTCAAAAGACGCCGCAAGTGTGAAGCCCTTATTGCCGACTGGCTGAAGTAATAATAACCCGAAGAAGTTGTTATTCTCCATTTGTCTTCTTTGCTGTTTCTGAGCTTTTTGCACAAAACAGCCTTGGTTTGTTCGCCTGTTTTGGTATCGTTAACCAATAAGCCCCCAGGAGTCATTTCTAAATCGTACCTTGATTCAAAGCCCTGTATTCCCGTGAATACAACATCTATGTTTTCACAATACGTATCATTTGCAGGACTTTGATAAGCTCCATCAAGGTAAACTTTTTCCACCTCCTGCCCGGTCACTTCAACTGTAGCCTTAATGGCTGGCTCAACAAATGTTGTATCAGGAGTATTGGCTTTCTCAACTATAACATTGGTAATGAGGTTGAGTTGTCCTTTATCACAAGTCTCTGTTACATTAACGCTATAACCCTTTACCTGCTGCCCCTGTTTATTTCGGTAAGCACTGTCGGGATCGTGAGGGGACTGGAGGCTTGATGATGATATTTCTTCTTTTCCACGAAGCTCAATCTGCTCATCTTCTATTACTTTATACTGCTCATTAAATACACGCTGAAGCAATTGATAAAGCTCAGTTTGGAGATATTCCAACCGATCCAGCAAATGATAGATAAGAATACCGATAGCCTGGAGTCTGCCCCTAAGTTCATCTTTAGTACTGTGATACACTGTTTTGGATGATTCTTCCTTCATAAGAAGTTCCAGTTGCTTCCTGTGCACCACGAAGAGTTTTGATTTTGCAGACTTATCCAGTGACTTATAGAACATGCATAGTGTTTGGTGGATGATTTCATAGCGAGTAAATGTGGCAATATTGCTGCCAATAAGCTTACTGTCCATGCGTATCTTGCGGCCATTGACATCAAATTCCCTGATCTGGTCGCTGGTTATTTGTGAAAAGACCTTTTCCATAAGGTCTTCTCCATATTGCTTCTGGTGTTCATAGATCCGTTTGCGAAACAGGTAATATGTCGATTCAACCGGTAAAGGGTCATTCATGTTGAATAGCCCCAAAGAGCTACGCACTAACAAGTTAAAACGACAATGCTCAAACAACTGGGAGTCACTCCATGCAAACGATTCCTTTAAAATCATCATACCAATCAATAGTCGTATCGAAGCATTGGGAGCGCCAGTTGTGGCATTAAACAAACCACTGAAAATGGATTCGTCTATACGCATGACAACCTGTTCCCTGAACTGGTTATGCCAGTGCCCCTGGTCACTGTACTGCTTTAATGATGAACCTTCAAGTATGTTTGGCACACTAGAGAAGGCATCTAACTGTTTTTCTTTACTGGTTTTCTTAAACATCTTTACCGCTTAACTTATAGAAACAAATTTATCAAAAAAAGAAAACCAACAACAATTTATATTGCTGATATACTGTTATTTATCAACAATATTTATCGAGAAATATTTGAAAATGTTAATAACAACTATTTTTATAAACCTGTCCATTGCGACTTTTCGGAGTGGGCTCAACCTTCTAAGTTCCATGGCTACTGTTGGTTTATTTACTTAAGTTATTAACAATGATGTCGGTTTTGTCAACAATTTAAAGTTGTCTGGATTTTAACAATTAGCTTTGAAGAAAATTAAAGTCTACAAAAAATCATGCCCAATTGAAAAAATTTTTGAAGAAACTGGCATTTTTCTTAACGATTTCATTTACCATATTCGGCATATTATTACTTCTTCTTTATTTAAAAAGCACAAAAGTACGCGGCTATTTGGAAAAATCCCACGCTGTAAATGCAAATATTCTGATTATTGAATCCTGGCTTCCTGATAAAGCTATTGAAATAATAAATAGCGAAGTTTTAAATGATTCCTATGATTTTTATGTTACAG
>JAGODU010000292.1 GCA_017998095.1 Prolixibacteraceae bacterium
TTTTCTACCGGTGAAGTTGAAATAGATGGTTCTGTAATTTATCACAAGACTGAATATAAGGAACGCCGTGATCATTATGCATATTATTCTGTTAATACTCCTGTTAATGGTTTTGATACTGACCGTGAAACCTTCTTTGGATTGTACAATGGTTTTGATGAACCACAGGTTGTGGCTGAAGGAAAGTCACGTATGTCGGAAGCTCACGGATGGTCACCAATTGCTTCACATTATATTGAAGTTGAATTAAAACCGGGTGAATCAAAAGATTTCATCTTTGTACTAGGATACGTAGAAAACAAGGAAGAAGAAAAATGGGAGTCAAAGGGTATTATCAACAAGACCAAAGCAAAAGCTACAATAGCAAAATTTGATACTACTGAAAAAGTAGATGCTGCATTAGCTGAACTCAAAAAATACTGGGATGACCTGCTAAGCATTTACAGTGTAAAATCATCTGATGACAAGCTTGACAGAATGGTGAACATCTGGAATCAATATCAATGTATGATTACCTTCTGCTTCTCCCGCTCAGCATCATTCTTTGAAAGTGGTATAGGAAGAGGAATGGGATTCCGCGATTCTAATCAGGACCTTATTGGTTTTGTACATCAAATACCTGAAAGAGCTCGTGAAAGAATTATTGATATTGCTTCAACTCAATTTCAGGATGGAGGTTGTTATCATCAATATCAGCCACTTACAAAAAGAGGTAACAATGATATTGGCGGAGGTTTTAACGATGACCCAATGTGGTTGATACTTGGAACAATTAGCTATATCAAGGAATCAGGTGATTTCAGCATTCTTGACGAAATGGTTCCTTTTGATAATGACATGAGTGTAGCCCGTACGTTGTTTGATCACCTGACTGTTTCATTTGATCATGTAATTAACAATCTGGGACCTCATAAACTGCCACTTATTGGTCGTGCCGACTGGAATGACTGCCTTAACCTAAACTGTTTCTCCAACGATCCAAATGAATCGTTTCAGACTACAGAAAATAAAACTGAAGGCTCAAAAGCAGAGTCAGTTATGATTGCAGGTTTATTTGTCATCTATGGACAGGACTATGTTGATCTTTGCAAAAAGCTTGGAAAAGCAGAAGAAGCAGCAAGAGCCCAAAAGCATGTTGATGAAATGATAGACGCGGTCAAGAAATATGGCTGGGATGGAGAATGGTTTATACGTGCTTACGATTATTATGGACGTAAAATTGGCAGCGATGAGAATGAAGAAGGTAAAATCTTCATCGAATCAAACGGATGGTGTACAATGGCAGGAATTGGAAAAGAAGAAGGATTATGCCAAAAAGCTCTTGATTCAGTAAAAGAAAGACTTGACAGCAAATACGGTATAGTTCTCAATAATCCTGCTTTCACTAAATATTATATCGAATACGGTGAAATTTCAAGTTATCCTCAGGGATATAAAGAAAATGCCGGTGTGTTCTGCCATAACAATCCCTGGATTATAATTGGTGAAACAGTAATTGGAAGAGGTGACCAGGCATGGGATTACTTCCGTAAGATTTGCCCTTCCTATCTTGAAGAAATAAGCGATCTTCATAAAACTGAACCTTATGTATATGCACAAATGGTTGCTGGTAAAGATGCTTTCAAACCGGGAGAAGCAAAGAATTCATGGCTTACAGGAACAGCTTCATGGAATTTCTATACAATTAGTCAATTTATTTTGGGAATCAAACCTGATTATGACGGATTACTTATAGATCCTTGTATTCCAAAGGAATGGGATGGATATGAAGTAACCCGTAAGTTCAGGGGAGTAACCTATAATATAAAGGTGTTTAACAAAAACCATGTCAACAAGGGTATTTCAAAAGTGATTGTTGATGGTAAAGAACTAACATCAAATGTATTACCCATATTCACAGCTGGGGAAACCCACTCAGTTGTAGTCGAATTGGGATAAATAAATAAACCTACTATTATTTGGCCGCAGCATGATTTATGCTGCGGTTTTTTTTTGAAAAAAATAAATATCTTAGGAAAGATTTTAAAACCTTAGTCATGGCCATACGCAAACTTTTTAACTTCATCATCTTTTTTAATATGTGCCTGATTGGATATTCTCAGCCCATTTCTCAATGGAGAGGCTTAAATAGAGACGGAATATTCCACGAGAAGAATTTATTGAAAATATGGCCTGAAAATGGTCCTGAAATGTTATGGACAAATGACAGTATAGGAGAAGGCTACGGTTCAGTTTCTGTTTCCAACGATACGATATTCGTTAACGGCAGAGTTGATGAAATGAGTTATATCTTTGCTATTGATAAAAAAGGAAAGATACTTTGGAAAACACAAAACGGTATTGAATTCAAAGGCGCAGAATTTGCTGCTAATTTCCCGGGGTCACGTTCTGCTCCAACAGTATTTAAAAATTTCATTTATGCATCATCAGGGAATGGCAGAATTTGTTGTCTTGAAAAAAAAACAGGCAAAGAGATTTGGTCTGTTGAAATGATAAAAGATCTTGGTGGAATAATGAATCAGCATGGTTATTGCGAATCGCTTTTGGTTGATGATGAAAATGTATATTGCCTTCCCGGAGGGAATCAAATAAATGTTGCTTCTTTAAACAGGAAAACCGGTAAGACTGTCTGGACAACTGAAGCAATGAAAGACACTTCAAGCTATTGCTCTCCAATGATGATATCTCTCCCATCGCTGAATATTCTGGTGACTTTTTCAGGTTATCATCTGTTAGGTATTGATATTAAAACAGGAAAACTACTATGGTCTCATCGTCAGGCTTATCATGAATTTCATCAGCAGTGCAATACTCCCGTTTATTATAAAGGATCGGTATATTATCTGGCAGGTGAAGGTAATGGCGCTGTTCGTCTTGATTTATCAGCAGATGGCACAGAGATTAAAGAGAAATGGAGAAACTCAGATGTGAAAAATTTATTCGGAGGATTTGTAATTCACAATGATAAAATTTACACTACAGAAAAAACACAAAAGCTTATTTCATTGGATATTAATACGGGAGAAGTAAATGAATCTCTTCGCTTGCCTAAAGGAGGATTAATCTTTGCAGATGGGATGCTTTATTGCTATTCTGAAAATGGTAATATAAACTTAATCAATATTGAAAAACCGGGAATGGAAATTTCAGGTAAATTTATGTGCAATTACGGAACCAAAGAACATTTTGCTCATCCTGTTATTGCAAACGGAATTTTATATATCAGGCACGGTAAATCTTTAATGGCTTATAATATAAAACAACCTTAAATTTAAAACCTAAAGTTATGTCCGAATTATTTAATCAATTTGCAGATAATGACTTGTTCAAATATGTCATTCTTCCTGTTTTAATATTTTTCGCAAGGATTTGCGATGTTACATTCGGAACCTTCAGAATAGTAATGATAGCCAGAGGGCAAAAGTTGCTAGCACCACTACTCGGTTTTTTTGAAGTGCTGATATGGATAATAGTTATCAGTAATATTATGCGCAATATGGATAACTGGATTTGCATTATAGCTTATGCAAGTGGTTTTGCAACAGGAAACTATATTGGTCTTATAATAGAAGAAAAAGTGGCTATGGGTGTAGTTAAGATTCAGATTATTACAGCTAAACCTGCTGCAGAGCTAATAGAAAAATTAACAGGCATGGGATATGGCATTACTCATCATGAAGCAAAAGGAGCTCAGGGTAATGTAAGTATTCTCTATAGTATTATCAACAGACAGGAAATATCGAAGTTCGCTGATCTTATACTGGAATATAATCCAAATGCTTTTTATTCAATTGAGGATGTCAAGTTTGTAAGCCGTGAAGTCAATTCTGTCCACACACAAAAGAACAGATGGAGAATTGGAAAATAGTTGTTAAATGTAAATATCTCTTGATCCGTTTTTAATAAATTCATAATTCTTAATGAATTCATTATAAATACGCCCGCTATTCTTCATGAAGTAATCCTGAGTTTGTATTTCCCCAATCTCTTTTTCAATGAGCTTCTCCCCTATTGTTTTGGTTTCATGTGACGCATAATCATCGAGGTATTCGCGGAAAGTAAGAACAGCATTCATCTTGCAGA
>JAGODU010000072.1 GCA_017998095.1 Prolixibacteraceae bacterium
TCCGTATTCCATAGGTTTAAAAGAGATTAGTAAATCAATGTCACTTTTATCGTTGAATTTATCAGTACATGCTGAGCCAAAAACAAATAAAGACTGTACATTATGAGTTTTGCATAATGATCTGATTTTTTCAATATTTTCGGATATTAGTCTTTGCATGTCAATGTTTTGTACAAATTTATCATTAATGATGATATTTTCCAAGTTTTCTACCAAACTGTCGTTGCTCTGCGACTTTTAAAGACCCATCGGGACGGCAGTATGTTAGTAAATAACGACACCTCAATTTGACGTGCTATGTAATCGCAGGGTAGCACATCTTGACTCGTCCTATAAAAAGATTACAGATTAATACTTACATTCTGGATTAACTTTACTTTTTACTTAATATTTTACACTTATTTTAGTTCAAAACTATTAAAGGACAAGACGTGAACCGGAACTGAAACCGATTCGAAAAGTGTGAGTGGGAAATCAGGTCGTGGTCGAATTTGGTACGAATCTGGTACGAATCTGGTACGAATCTGATCCATTCCTGTCAGACCCTAAAAATGGCACACGTTTTTTTAAAATTTCACCAGAAAAAGTTTGCACTGAAATTTAATTTCACTAAAAAAAGTATACAACCTATTTTTCCCACAATTAGTAGCAGTATATAACATACGGTATAAAATATTGGGGTTTACTTTAAATGCAAAGTGCATCGGAGCGGGTTACACCTGCAGGGGTGATAGCAACGGCATTATCGCCGCATACTGCCACAATCCTGAGAATGTCGTTCGACTCTGTGTTTGCATCGTTATGACTTGTAGCCTTACCTCTAAGGTAGCTGATACCTTTCCAGTTTGCGCCAACTACTGATCCTACTGTGCCTGAGACACCTTCGAGGATACCTTGATTAATTTTACCCATAATTTTAAAATTTAAAAGTTAATACTTGTAATTGATTGATTAATAAAATAATACACTAAATGATCTGAAAGAGATCCGACCTTATTCCTGTTTGTGCACACTATTACAGGATTGTGGGTCATTTATCCCATTTCTTTTTGATCCACGCCACCAGGATGGCTGAGAGCAAGCCGCTGACCAAACTTGTCAGCGATCCGATTAAAAAATTCCCTAAGTTTTTCATAAATAAATAATTTGTTTTTTTAAACACAACCGAAAATTAGGGCTGTTGGCAGAGGTGGCCAAAAAAAAGGTGGGGTGTGAAACGAAATTAACCTCAAAGCACGCAGGTGCGTGATTCAAGGTGATTTTCGTTTAAACAATTTTGGGGTTTGTTCGAAAAAGGATAATTTCGGTTGCGAGGGATGATTTGGAGGCTGGGATTTTTAAAATTCAGGAGTGGAATTTTGGGGATGGGATATCGGAATATTTGAAACGAACCTGATTCGGAATTCATTCGAAAATAGTGATTGAAAATTTAGGGTTCGGTCGAATGTGGTACGGATGAGGTACGGTTGAGGTCCCTTTCGGATAGGTGTTATTTTATACTAAAATTGGTATACAGTTTTTGCTTTATTTTCTTCTTCAGGATAAAATAAAAGCTTCTGATTGCTTATTAAACTTTCGAATACTTCTTAAATCATTTTCATATTAAGAAATTTTGTTGTTTTTAATAGTGTTTACTTTTTTAGGATATAACAGTATAGCATAACCTGAAGAATCGTTCTTTGAAAATGTAACCCTACCTCAATCAGTTTATTTAGCTGAAGCGGAAAAAGAATGTCTTTATAACATCATAAATGCCTATAAAACATGGGTGTAAAAATCATTAATCAAAAAAGTTACCCTAAAACTGATGGTGATCTAACGAAATCAACCTATTTAAAAAAGAACTAACCATAACAAGCCCATATGAAGCGGTGGAGAAGTCCAACTATATTTTATCCACAAATTTTACTGTAAATTAGAATGTTAATGAATAATTTATTATATTGTTCACTTGATTAAACACAGTTTAATGTGGATAAAAAATAAGGACATTATGGGCAATAATAACGGATCCTTATGGTCTAGCCCCCTAAATATTGGACTAAATTCCAAAAAGAGTTTAGTACTTCTTAAATTTGGGAATTATGGCAAAAATAAAGCAAAAATTTACAGCTGAAGAACGTTTGTCGATATTGAAGGAGGGCGAACGTCAAGGGCAGACGGAAACTCTATCCTGCATCATATACTTCCCTATTGGTGATAATTTGATAGGGAGAATTTCCATCTCTACTTCACTTAAGTATCTTGAATTGTAATCTAAAAATTACAATGCTCAGATTTCGGCAAATAAGAATACACAAAAATTGTAAACAATGATACGCAGTGAATTTTCCGGGACTATACCGTACACCTCATTCCGTTTAGAATTAACTCTAAATAGATCTAAACTTTTCAAATTGCCGGAATATATAGTTTTACCGATGAGGAATTGGATTATATCATTAATTACGACATGAAGTACCGTATGGGAAAGGAGGTTGAGAAAGAAGTTGAGGAATATCATTAAATGTAAATGCCCCGCTAGGCGAGGTATCGGTCCAAAGATGCTATCTTTGGAGCTGTTCAAGTGTTGCAAATGTACAAACTTAATTAATCTAAACCAAGAAGACAGTAACGGTAAACACTTATGATAGGAATACTGAAGCAAGAAGATCATGTCTTGAACACTGGGGAACAAAATGTTTTGTTTGCGGATTTGATTTTGAGGAAACTTATAGGGAGATTGGCAGAGGATTTATTCATGTTCATCATTTGACACCAGTTTCACTGATTGGTAAATCATATCATATAAATCCGGTTGATGATTTAAAGCCTGTTTGCCCCAATTGCCATGCTATGATTCATTCTAAAAATCCTCCGATTTCAATTGAGGAGATGAAAGGGTTAATTAATGACAGAAACTAACGGTTATAGTATCCATTAACACAACCATCATTATAAGCGTCGTCATTTCTATAACTTGACAATAAATTCATTGTCAAATTTATGAGATATGTTTTTCTACTTAAAGGGGAAAGGTCGCTTTTTAAATAGAAATAACATCTTGCTGATCGGGATGAAATAGGATTGAGTCCTTTTGTTGATGAAGTCGGGATTGCAAATTCCGACCAGCGTGAGAGTTCGCTACTGTTACGGTCTGACAAATACTAAATTCAACCAGATTAACTATATTTACAACTAGTAAAAAAAATAGTCATTTACAAATAATATTTTGAACAACTTTAACACTAAATATTTCACTGACAGAAAAGAATGGAGAAACTGGCTCGAAACCAATTTTGAGACAGAAATTGATATTTGGCTGGAATATCCTGTAAAGAAGACTAATAATAAACGAATTTTGTATAACGATGCCGTTGAGGAAGCTCTTTGTTTTGGATGGATTGATACTACTATTAAGGCGCTAAGCGAAGATGTAACTATTCAAAGATTTTGTAAGAGAAGAAAAAACTCTGCTTTCTCACAATCAAACATTGAACGATTGAGATGGCTCTTTGAAAACAATTTGATTCACTACTCAATTAAGGACGAAATTCTAAAAGTAATTCAACAAGAATTCATTTTCCCGGATGATATAATGATGAAATTAAAATCAGATAAGGTTGTTTGGGAAAACTATCAGAACTTTTCAGAACCTTATAAACGAATCAGAATTGCATACATTGATAGTGCAAGAAAAAGTCCTGAAGAATTTGAAAAACGATTAAATCACTTTATCAACAAGACGAAAGATAATAAACTGATTAAAGGATTTGGGGGAATAGAAAAATACTATTAACAATAATACCTTGCTTGTCGGGCTTCCACCAAAAAGAGCAAAGTCTTATTTAAAATATTAGAACAACAGATATTTACATAAGTTAAAAACCTGTTTTTAGTAATTGATAATTTGATATTTATAAGCTGCTGTATTGAATTTTAGTAGGCATGAAGAGTTACAGGATATTTTTGATAAAATTCAAAATAAAATAATTGATATGTCAACATTGGAGAAGGCTTTAGAAATAGCCATAAATGCTCATAAAGGGCAAAAGGACAAGTCGGGAGCTGATTATATTTTACATCCAATTCGTGTGATGCAAAGAGGAGATACTGAATCAGAGAAAATTTGTGGACTTTTACATGATGTAGTTGAAGATAGCGCCTGGACATTTGAAAGTCTTAAAAAAGAAGGTTTTTCTGAAGACATTATTTCTGTATTAAAATGTGTTACCAAAGAATCAGAAGATGATGATTATGATACGTTTATAAACAGAGTAATTCAAAACCCTATTGCTGTAAAAGTTAAGTTAAATGATTTGCTTGATAATATGGATATAACCAGACTGAAAGAATTAAAAGAAGGAGATATGAAGCGATTGAATAAATATTTGAAATCATATTGGAAGTTGAAAAACAAAATGTAACAAATTTCCCCAATCCACTCTACATTATAAGCTGTCCGTCATTCCGAACGAAGTGAGGAACCTCATTTGAAAAGGAATTCATCCCACAGGGAACAGCTTCAGTTAAATGCTGCGATTGATTTTATTTTGCATGAATAATGTGTATTTTCGATAAATGTTAACATTAAATAACTTAACCCCATCAAATAAAAAAGAATGAAAAAAAAGAATGAAATATCAAGTTTTGACAAACAATTAACTGATTGGAAAATACAGTTCAATAAAGAGATACCTGAGCGGGTCGGTCTTGCTTTTTACACCAATGATTTGGGTGAAGTAGAAATAGAAGTGTATATGACTGATGAAAATATGTGGATGAGTCAACAAATAATGTCAAATCTATTTGGCGTTGAAGAACACACCATTACATACCATATTCAGGAAATATACAGAAGCGGTGAACTGGATGAGGATCCAACTACTCGAAAAATTCGAGTAGTTCGCAGTGAAGGAAAAAGGCAGGTAAACCGTGAGATTCAGTTTTATAATCTTGATCTGGTAATATCTGTTAGCTATCGTGTAAATTCAATAAAAGCAACCCAGTTCAGAAAATTTGCCACAAGAATTTTGCATGAATACATTCAGAAAGGCTATGTACTTAATGAAGACCGATTTAAACAAGGGAGGAAATTCGATGACTCGTATTTCAAAAAGATGCATGAGCGTATCCGCGATATTCGCCTTAGTGAACGACGTTTGTATCTTCAAATCACGGATATTTTTGCACTTGCTTCAGATTACGACAAAAATAGCATGATAACCAAAGCAATTAATTAAGCACTAATCTGTCAGAATGAAAAACAAAATAAGCACTTATATAATTGTTGCAATCTCCCTGTTCGTTGGACTGTTACATTTCGTCATCGGCCCCGATTATCAGGGAATGTTCAAACATTTTATCCGTGGATATTTAATAGATATTCTGCTGCCTTTGAACCTGTACTTATTATTGCAGATAGCACTAAGAAAAAAATTATCAGTTAATAAATCCCGGATCATAAGTGCAATATTCACTGCCGCCTTTGGAACAGTTGTTGAAATATTACAACTTTATAAGATTGAATTTCTTGGCAGTACTTTTGACCCATGGGATTTAATAATGTATGTAATTGGAATTGGATTGGGTATTGTAATTGATTTAACTGTAATTGAAAAGTTTGAAAAGCAAGGACAGTGAAATGATTAATTACGGTACAAAACACTGAGAATACATAATGCTAACTTCTAAAATAATGTGATATGAAAAGAATTATAATTGGATTATTAATGGGCCTCGTTGCCGGAATAATTGATGTGGTTCCTATGATTTTGCAGAATCTGACATGGGATGCAAATATTTCTGCATTTACAATGTGGATAGTTGTTGGATTTCTGATTGCAACAATTGATTTGAAAATCAATCCAATAGTAAAAGGTATCTTAACAGCTTTCCTGGTTATATTGCCAACAGCAATTCTTATCGGCTGGAAAGAGCCGGCATCATTGATCCCGATTTCTATAATGACAATAGCTTTGGGAGGGGTACTTGGATTTTCAATAAATAAAATTCTGGTTAAGAAATAAAGGCTGTTTTTTATATTGGTGATTGGGATTGCAAATCCCGATCAGCGTGGTGTAACCTGAATTGCAGGTTTAACCGGATAACTTCAGAAACACTATTATCAAAAATAAATTAATTAGTACCGGGAAGTTTGAAATTCAGGGAAAGGTATTAACTTTGTAATTACATTTTAAGAATTAACGATGGAAGTATCTGTTATAAAAATTGGTAATTCAAAGGGAATACGACTGAGCAAGACCTTGCTGGAAAAGTATAATATCAAAGACACAGTTGACTTAATACTTGAAAAAGGACAAATAATAATAAAGCCATTATCCAGACCTCGAAAAGGATGGGAAAAAGCTTTTAAGGAAATGTCTGAAAATGGTGATGACAGATTATTGATTAATGATGTTTTTGAAGACGAAAATCTTGAAGAATGGAAATAAATCAATATCAAATTATTCTGGTAAACCTTGACCCGACAATAGGAAGCGAAATAAAAAAAACCAGGCCTTGTGTCGTTATCTCTCCAAATGAAATGAATAAGTTTCTGAATACTGTTGTAATTGCACCTATGACAACAAGTTCTAAAAGTTACCCTACCAGAATTGAGATTAAATATGAAAATATAACAGGGTGGATTGTTGCAGATCAAATAAGGACAATTGATAAACAACGAATCATCAAGAACCTTGGACAATTAACAAAGGCAGAAATCATTGAGCTTAAATCAGTATTAAAAGAGACATATATTGATTAAAAAAACCTTATTGGTTGAGATGAATTATAATTAAGTCCTTTTATTTAGGAGGCCAGGATTGCAAATCCTGACCAGTGTGTTTTTGTAAATCCCGACCAACGTGGTTATATTTGCGCAGAAATTTGTAAGAAGCAGTATTGGTTTCGACGAACAAATTTATAAATAACAACATCAAAACTAATACTAATTAGTCCGAAAAATTCTTTAAATGCTATGAAACTGAGATTTATTTTACTTGCTTTAGCTGCGTACGGTACTATGACATTAAGTGCGCAGAACTACACGACCGGTATTCCGACGAATCCTGCGGAATACGGATATCTGAAAGATTATAAGCCACTCAAGGAATATATAGATTATAACAAGTATCCTAACTTCAAACTAGGCCTTGCCGTAGGTGGCAACGATTACCTGAACAACAGCACCGTTAAGGCTGTTGTAAATGGCTATTTCACCGAAACAGTAACAGGCAATGAAATGAAGATGTCGAGCTGTGTGGGGAATGACGGTAAAATGAATTTCGGTACCGTGACTAATTTCGTCAATGCCGCATCAAAGGCCGGTGTAAATATATACGGACATACGCTGGGATGGCATGCGCAACAGCCAGTCGGCTATCTGAACAGCTTGATCAGGGATATGGATCCGCAGCCTATTGAAGGCAGTGACACGACCGTATTTACCTTGATGAAATCAAAGAACTTCACAAAGGAAACGGGTATAGGCTGGTCATCTGACCAGACAACATTTGGCTTTACTACCTCTAACGTCAGTGATGGTCTTCTTGTGCATACAAGCAAGATGACCACCAACTTTTGGGATGTTCAGTACATTGTAATGGATAACATTCCAACTGAAATGGGCGTGACATGTAAAATGACCATAACCATAAAAGGGTCGGCTGCCGGCAATATCCACAGCAAACTTGGAGACTGGGGCGGCGGACCAACTGCATTAATACCCTTCACTACGGAATGGAAGGATGTGGAAATTGATTATAAAAGCACTATGAATAACAGTTTTCTGCTTTTTCAGCATGGAGACTTTGTCGGTGACATCTGGATTAAGAACATCAAGTTTGAAAAATCCGTAGAAGGGAAGAAGACTACCCGTAGCTGTATCGTGATGAATACCACGGCAAAGAAAAAGAATGCATCGGATAACCAGTTCTGGATTAAACCGGGTAGTTTCAATGAGGGTGACACCTATGAGTTCTCTGCTGAAGTACGTGCAGACAAAGTTGCCAAGGCCTCAACTCAAATACATAACGCTCCCGGAAGTCTCGTAAACACTCAGGCAATTGGTGATGTCAACTTCACAACAGAGTGGAAGACTGTTACCAAAACAGGATCATTTGCTGATTTCGGAGAGTCAATCGCTTTCAACCTCAGCGAATTTTCCGGTGTCAACGCCTACTATTTCGACAATATAAGCTTCAAGGTCAATGGGGTGGAATGTGTGAAGAACGGCTCTCTGGATGAAACCGATGTTACATCTTTTGCATGGAGGCATTACGGCGAAAGCACTGTTTCTGACGCCACAATTACACCGGACTACCAATACATTCAATTACCTCAGAGTATTCCATTGTCAGATCAGGCAAAGCATGACACGCTGGTATATGCCATGGACCGATGGATTAACGGTATGATGAACGCCTGCGGAGGTAACGTGAAGGCATGGGACGTTGTCAACGAGGCTATCTCAGGAGATGACTTTGACGGTGATGGTATTAAGGATCTTCAGCATGACAATGGCGATGACGGCAATTTCTTCTGGCAGGATCACATGGGGGATCTGGAATATATACGTCAGGCAGTACGTTTGGCTCGTCTTCATTATGCCAATTCAATGGCTTCAAAAGGTGGTGACGATGGTAAGCTGACGCTGTTTATCAATGATTACAATCTGGAAAGTGACTGGGACAACAACGCAAAACTTAAATCTCTGATTAAGTGGATAGAACGTTGGGAGGCAGACGGCGTAACAAAGATAGACGGCATAGGCTCACAGATGCACATATCATGCTACATGAATGAGTCTGCCCAGAATAACAAGAAGAAAGCTATTGAGAACAGCTTCAAGCTCATGGCAGCTTCAGGCAAGCTGGTTCGTATAAGTGAATTGGATATGGGTATGGTCGATGCAAGCGGTAAAGACGTTATTACAGCCAATATGACAGAAGCAATGCATAAGCGCATGGCAGATCTGTACGAATGGATCATTAAGAAATATCTGGAGATTATTCCTGCTGACCAACAGTGGGGTATCTGTCAGTGGTGTGCTACCGATTCACCTGAAAATAGTGGATGGCGTAAAAACACTCCTGTAGGACTATGGACACTTGATTGGTATCGCAAACATACCTATGGAGGTTTTGCACGGGGTCTGGGAGCACCACAAGACCCAACAAGCGTTGACCACATCATGGACAATTCAAACAAGAAGGGTCCCTTTCCAATTTACGATCTTTATGGTCGCAATGTAGGAAAAGACTTCGGGTCACTTCCTCCGGGCATTTACATCCAAAACGGCAAAAAGTACGTGAAGTACTGATCGGGATTTCATATCGTCGAATAACCGTCATTGCGAACTTCGGGGAACCGTCATTGCGAACGAAGTGAAGCAATCTGTTCTTCTAATGGGCAGATTGCCACGCTACGCTCGCAATGACGATACTCACAACAGATTGCCGCGCTACGCTCGCAATGACGATACTTCCAACAGATTGCCGCGCTACGCTCGCAATGACGATACTTCCAACAGATTGCCACGCTACGCTCACAATGACGATACTTCCAGTTTATGCTGAAAAACACAAAAGAATTATTCTTATACCTCTTGTAAGGGATATTTGATTTATTATATTTGCAGAACAGACCAGAACAGTATGTTTAATTTTAATTTGAATATTAATCCTCTTTCGAACACGATGAAGTATCTTCAGCTGGTGGATGCCATTGTTGATGCTATCAATGAAAAGACTTTGAATGAGGGGGATATGCTGCCTTCGGTCAACGACCTAGTTCGCAATGCAGGGGTGTCGCGCGATACGGTTTTCAAGGCATATACAGAGCTTAAGAACAGGGGTATCATTGAGTCGGTTCCTAATCGGGGCTACTTTGTTTCAAGAAGCAGGAAACGTGTGTTGTTGTTTCTTGATACTTTCAAGGCATACAAGGAAGTTTTATACGACGGGTTTAAAGCCAACCTTCCTGAGAATATTTCTGTAGACCTTCATTTTCATCATTATAATATCGAAGTTTTGAATCATATCATCAATGACAGTATTGGCAAATACAGCTATTACATCATTATGAATTTTGATCATCCGGAGATAAAGGATATAATTAGCAAAATTCCGGAAGACAAGCTTTTGATAATCGACTGGAATATTCACTGTTCAGAGAGCAATTCTTATGTATGTCAGGATTTCGGTGAAGTGGTATATGATATTTTTACCGAGTATATTGACAAGGTCAGAGGATACAAGAAGTTTATTTACCTATATCCTGAGAAGATGACATATCATCCTGTTGAATCGGTTTCAAATTTTGTAAGGTTCTGTAAGGATAATAAGATAAATCATACTGTATTAAAAGATCCGAAGAAGGTTGACATTCAGAAAGGAGATTTGTACCTTTTGGTCAGCGACCGTACTCTGGCAATGATTCTAGATCAGGCAACAGCAAAAGAAATGATTCCGGGAGAAGATTTCGGGATTATATCATATAATGAAACGCCAATGAAGCGTTTTGTTAAGGATGGAATAACAGTTATTTCGACCGACTTCACCCTTATGGGCAAGAAGGCAGCCGAATGTGTCTTAAGCCCGGAGAGCATTAAATATGTTGTCCCGACCAGGTTAATATTGAGAAAGTCATTTTAATAACAATAAAAAACAACGAATATGTATTTTTTAGGATATGATGTAGGAAGTTCTTCAGTAAAAGCTTCACTTATTAACGGGGAAACAGGCGAGTGTGTTGCTACGGATTATTCTCCGAGGCATGAGATGACAATCACTGCAAAGCAGACTGGTTGGGCAGAACAGCACCCTGATCTCTGGTGGGAAAATCTTAAGCTGGCTACAAAGTCAGTTATGCAGAAATCTAAAATAAATGCAGGAGATATTGAAGCAATCGGGATATCTTATCAAATGCATGGACTTGTTTGCGTTGACAAAGACAATAACGTACTCAGGCCGTCGATTATATGGTGCGACAGCCGTGCAGCAGCTATTGGCGATAAAGCATTTGACGCTCTCGGAGGAGAAAGATGCCTCAGCGCTTTATTGAATTCTCCTGGTAACTTTACTGCATCCAAGCTTATGTGGGTAAAAGAAAACGAACCTGAAGTATATGCAAAGATTGACAAGATTATGCTCCCGGGTGATTATATTGCCTTAAGACTTACAGGTGAAGCAAAGACAACAATTTCTGGTTTGTCGGAAGGTATGTTCTGGGATTTTAAAAGTAAATCTGTTTCATCAATGTTGATGGAACACTATGGCTTCAATAATTCAATGATTCCTGAAATAGTTCCTACTTTCTCTGAACAGGGAAGAGTAACTAAGGCCATTGCCGATGAACTTGGTTTGGCTGAAGGAATAAAAGTTACATACAGAGGTGGTGACCAGCCAAATAATGCACTTTCACTCAATGTTTTGAATCCGGGTGAGATAGCAACAACAGCAGGAACATCAGGAGTTGTTTATGGTGTGAGCGAAGAGATAAAATACGATCCGTATTCAAGGGTTAATACTTTTGCACATGTTAATCATACAGAGAACATTAACCGTCTGGGTGTGTTATTATGTATAAACGGTACAGGCATCCTGAATTCATGGATGAACAAGAACGTTGGGAACAGGATGTATGATTATTACCAGATGAACGTGCTGGCAGAGAATATACCTGTTGGTTCTGAAGGCATCAGTATCTTACCATTCGGTAACGGGGCTGAGAGAGTTTTGAGAAACAAGAATATAGGTGCCCAGATCAGTGGGTTAAGTTTCAATACACATACTCAGGCACATTTATTCCGTGCAGCACAGGAAGGTATTGTATTCTCGTTGAACTACGGTATTGAAGTAATGAAGCAGATAGGTATCAATCCAAGTGTTATCAGAGCAGGAAAAGCAAACATGTTCCTGAGTCCTGTATTCAGGGAAACACTTGCAGGAATCAGCGGGGCAACAATAGAACTGTATAACACTGACGGTTCGATAGGGGCAGCCCGTGGTGCAGCAGTAGGTTCGGGATTTTACAAGTCATTTGCTGAAGCATTCGGACGTCTGGAAAAGCTGGAAACAGTTGAACCTGATATGACTAAGAAGGCAGAATATGAGGCCGCTTATTCAAGGTGGAAAGAACTTTTGTCA
This sequence comes from Prolixibacteraceae bacterium, assembly GCA_017998095.1. The sequence continues at coordinate 12,132 of JAGODU010000072.1, forward strand.
AGATATATTTAGTGAGAATTTTAAAAAATATAAAGTATAACATTAAAATTTTTTATCATGAGTGTAGTATTAGGTAATAAAGAGTATTTCAAGGGGATCGGCCAGATTCAATATGAAGGGCCACAATCAAAGAACCCTTTAGCATTCAAATGGTATGATGCAAACAAGGTTGTAGGTGGAAAGACAATGAAGGAATATCTTCGTTTTGCAATTGCATACTGGCATACATTATGTGGAAATGGTGGTGATCCATTCGGACCGGGAACAAAATCATTCCCATGGGATGCATCAAATGATGTAATGACAGCTAACAAAGAAAGAATGGACGCAGCTTTTGAGTTCATCACAAAGATAGGCGCTCCTTTCTATTGTTTCCATGATACAGACGTAGCAGGGGATGGTTCAGTTTTTGAAATTGAAGGTCGTCTTGCACAGATGGTTGAATATGCAAAGGCAAAACAAGCTGCTTCAGGTGTTAAATTACTATGGGGAACAGCAAACGTATTCAGCAACAGGCGTTACATGAATGGTGCATCAACAAACCCTGATTTCAATGTAGTAGCAAATGCTTCTGTTCAGGTTAAAAATGCTATTGATGCAACAATCGCTCTCGGTGGTACAGGTTATGTATTCTGGGGAGGAAGAGAAGGTTACATGAGTTTGTTGAATACAAACACAAAAATGGAACTTGACCATCTTGGAAGATTTCTTGGTATGGCTCGTGACTATGCACGCAAACAAGGTTTCAAGGGTACATTCTTCATCGAACCAAAACCAATGGAACCCACAAAACATCAGTATGATTTCGATACACAAACTGTACTTGGCTTCCTGAACAAATATGGTCTTATCGATGATTTCAAAATGAACGTTGAAGTTAACCATGCAACATTGGCAGGTCATACATTCGCTCATGAACTCAGAATGGCAGCAGATGCAGGCAAATTAGGTTCAATCGATGCTAACAAGGGTGACAATCAGAATGGCTGGGATACTGACGAATTCCCATCAAACATTACTGAAATCACTGAAGCAATGCTTGAAATTATTCCTGCAGGTGGTTTCACTGACGGTGGGATCAACTTTGATGCTAAGACACGCAGAAACTCAACTGACCTTGAAGATATCTTCATTGCTCATATCAGCGGTATGGACGTATTTGCACGTGCTTTGATCATTGCTGACAAGATTTTGAATGAATCAGATTTCTCAAAGATTCGTGCTGAAAGGTATGCTTCATTTGCATCAGGCAAAGGTAAAGATTTCGATTCAGGCAAACTTACTCTCGAAGACATGTACAAAATTGCCAAAGAAGTAGGTGAACCAAAACAAATTAGTGGTAAGCAGGAAATGCTTGAACAATTAATTAATTGCTATATTTGATCCCATAACTGGATCAAACTCGGAAGATTTTTTTAAATCATGTTTCCATATTGAGCCCGATTCAGAGTTATATTTGAGTTGGGCTTTTTTTATAACTACTAAACACTATGAAGAATAACAAACTTTACATTTTAGCTCTGACTTTCGTAGCAACCCTGGGGGGATTGCTTTTTGGTTATGACACTGCTGTAATTTCCGGCACGGTAAGTTCTCTGGACAAGTTCTTTATTGCACCTCTTGGATTGAGTGAAACACTTGCTAATTCAAAATTAGGGTTCCTCGTTTCAAGTGCACTTATTGGTTGCATTATCGGGGGTATGATTGGAGGACTTGTAAGCTTAAAACTCGGTAGAAGAAACGGTCTTATTTTAGCTGCTGTTTGTTTCTGGATTTCAGCTTTAGGATCAGCATTTCCTGAAATGTTTTTTAAATCTTTCGGACAAGGTGACTACACTTTCTTCTGGCATTTTGTATTTTACCGTTTGCTTGGGGGTATAGGGGTAGGTCTTGCATCGATGCTTTCTCCAATGTACATTGCAGAAATTGCGCCTGCTGAAAACAGGGGTAAGCTGGTATCGCTTAACCAGTTTGCAATCATCTTTGGTATGCTTGTAGTTTATTTTGTGAATTACTTCATTGCCCGTCAGGGAGATGAAACATGGCTCAACAGCATAGGCTGGAGATGGATGTTTGCTTCTGAATTGATTCCTTGTACATTGTTCCTTATCTTCTTGTTTTTCGTTCCTGAAACTCCGCGTTATATGGTTTTAAAAGGAAATGAAGTCAAGGCACTTGACATACTCGAAAAGGTAAACGGGAAAGCTAAAGCTTCTCAGGTTCTGGAAGACATAAAGGGAACCATTGTTAGTCATTCAGGGAAAATATTTTCTTTTGGGGCACTGGTAGTAGTCATTGGTATTTTACTTTCTGTATTCCAACAGTTTGTAGGTATCAACGTAGTTCTTTACTATGCTCCTGAGATATTCAAGAACATGGGTTCAGGAACAGATACTGCATTGCTTCAGACAATCATCGTTGGTATTATCAACCTGTCATTTACTGTTATAGCAATATTAACAGTTGATAAGTTTGGTCGTAAACCGCTTATGATTATTGGTGCTGTTGGAATGGGATTCTTCATGTTTGCATTGGGATTTGCATTCTTCTTCCAGAAGGTTGGACTTGGTGCACTAATATTCATGTTAGGATATGTAGCTTGCTTTGCAGTGAGTTGGGGACCTGTAGTTTGGGTGTTGTTGTCTGAAATATTCCCGAATAAGATTCGTGGTAAAGTTATGGCTATAGCCGTAGCTGCACAGTGGATATCTAATTTCCTTATATCATGGACATTCCCATTGATGAATAAAAGTACCTTCCTTGTTGATAAATTCCACAATGGATTTGCATATTGGATTTATGGAGTAATGGCTGTTTTGGCAGCATTGTTTATGTGGAAGTTTGTTCCTGAAACTAAAGGTAAAACCCTGGAGGAAATGGAGAAACTCTGGAAAAAATAGAATTTAGGATAATTTTCTATTAAAGAATTCAGATACAAAACAGCGCTGTAAGTAAATAATACTTGCAGCGCTGTTTAATATATAGAAATTATTATATTTGGGTGATGAATAACATAATAAACCCTGACATGAAACATTTAAAAATCTTAATTCCTCTTTTTTTAATACTGTTACAGTCTTGTGAAAAACACGATAATTTTGATGCTCCCATTTTGGACGGTAAATATTTTCACATATTTGCCGAATCAGTAGACCAGATAGCATTGGATAATCCTGCAGTTTCTGCACGTGGGTGGTTTTATAATACGAAATTGAGATGCTATTCTTATATGAACGATATTGTTGATACTGTTGATGATAGAAGGCTTTATTTATTACATCAACATGATGGGAAGAGAATTTATCAGAGTTATGTAGATTCAATTACTTTCACAACTTATAATAAAAGAAGCAGGATTATATGGGATATTGATGAAATTGGTTTAATCCATGGATGTGAAAAATATGATAGAGATAATAATCTAATATCTTCAGAGAAATATGTAAATGACTTCAATGAATTAGCTTATAAGAGTTTTGATAGTTTAGGATATTATGGAGGATATATAAACAGAATTGTTGAAAAACAAAAGTTTGATGCTAATGGCAAGCTTATCAGAACGATAAAATACACTTATAATGACAACAACTCCTATGAAATTGAAATCATAGAAAATTAAATTCCAAAAGTAGTATATTCGCGTAAATCTTTATACTATGCCGGAATTTGATAATCATCATATAGAAAACGACCCTGATTATAAAGGATTGAAAGTTAATGCAGGTATTCCGCAGCCTCCTTCTGTAAACCCCAATGCGACACATAAAAACATCCGGCATAAGAGAAAAGAATTAACTGTTGATGATTATGTAGATGGAATTTTAAAAGGAAACAGGGTAATTTTAAGCAGGGCAGTGACTCTTGTTGAAAGCTTAAAGCAAGAACATTCAGAACTGGCACAGCAAATAATCTTAAAATGTCTTCCTCATTCCGGCAAGTCGGTCCGTATTGGAATAACAGGTGTACCGGGAGCAGGGAAAAGTACTTTCATTGAAGCCCTTGGGAAACACATAACGGGCAAAGAGGGCAAGCTTGCAGTATTGGCAATCGACCCCAGCAGTGAGCGTTCAAAGGGAAGTATTCTGGGTGATAAAACCAGGATGGAAGAGCTGGCAAACGACAATAATGCATATATCAGGCCTTCGCCCTCGGCTGGCTCTCTTGGCGGCGTAGCAAGGAAAACACGGGAGACAGTGATTCTTTGTGAAGCAGCAGGGTTTAACACTATCTTTATTGAGACAGTGGGGGTAGGACAAAGCGAAACAGCCGTTCATTCAATGGTCGACTTCTTCCTTCTGATACAAATAGCCGGAGCAGGCGATGAGCTTCAGGGGATAAAAAGAGGAATAATGGAAATGGCCGATGGGATTGTCATTAATAAGGCAGATGGAAACAACATTGAAAAGGCAGAGCTTGCAAGGTCCCAGTTCAGAAATGCTCTTCATTTGTTTCCGCCTTCACCATCAGGATGGGATCCTCAGGTTTTCAAGTGTTCAGCTTATACTAAGGAAGGGGTGCCTGAAGTATGGGATATGATCAATGATTATATTTCTTTTGTAACAGGGAATAAATATTTTGATGAAAGAAGGATTCAGCAATCAAAATACTGGATGTATGAAACCATAAATGAAAAGCTGAAAAAATCGTTTTATAACAATCCACGAATAAAAAAAGAGTTAAAAAAGTTTGAAGATGCTGTTTTAAATGAAAAAATGAGTTCTTTTGTAGCAGCAAGAGATTTATTGTCAATGTATTTCGAAAATAAGTAAGTAATAAAAAAATAAAATGAAGAAAGTTGTTTTAATAATTTTTTCTGTAATCCTTTTATGGTCATGCGGAAATAAAAATGAATTTAAAATTAATGGAGAGTTAGTCCCCACAAAAGATGGTTCCGTTATACTATACGGGTTTAAAGATGGCCAGCCAATTGCAATTGACAGTTCTGAATTGAAAAACGGTAAGTTTAAATTCAAAGGAGAACTTGATATGCCAGAATTAAAACTTATAGGCTTAAAAGGTGGAAACGATTTTATAGCTCAATTTTTTGTTGAGCCGGGTAAAATAGACATGACAATTTACCCTGATAGTTTTGAAGCAAATGTAATTACAGGGTCTGAAAGTCAGGATATATTTCAGCAGTATATAAATGAGATGATTACATTCCAAAAGAAAGAAAATGATTTGCAGCAGCGTTTTATGGCAGCGCAGTCAACAAATGACCCTGATGAAATAAATGCAATACGTTTTGAATACCAGACTATAATTGAAAACACAAAGCTTTATTCAAAGAATTTTATCAATAAGTACAGTACTTCAACTGTAGCTCCTTATGTATATCTTATGACATTTATTGGTGAAGCTGATATTGTAGAGCTTGATTCTATTTTAAAAGTTTTTGAACCTGTAAAAGATTCTGAATTTGTTGTTGCCATCAAAGAAAGAGCAGAAGTAATTAGGCAAACAAGCAAGGGGGCGATAGCTCCTGATTTTACGCTTACTGATCCCAACGGCAAATCTATATCACTTTCATCTTTTAAAGGTAAAGTGGTATTAGTTGATTTCTGGGCTTCCTGGTGCCAGCCTTGTATGATTGAACTTCCAAACATTATGAATTTATACAAGACATACAAAGACAAAGGTTTTGAAATTTTCGGAGTATCTCTTGACAGAGAGAAGGATGCTTGGCTGAATTGCATAAAAGATAAAAAAATGGATTGGGCACAGGTATGGGATATGGAAGGTTCAACTCCGGGTCAGACAGCCAATATGTATAATGTTACAGGTATTCCTCATACTGTTTTAGTTGGCAGGGATGGTGTTATTATTGATATAAACCTTAGAGGTGAAGAACTTGCAGCTAAACTAGCAGAGATTTTAAAATAATAGAATAAAAAATTTTAAAAAGCGCTGTTGGTTCTTTAACCTTCAGCGTTTTTTTGCTTTTATGGAAAAGAAACTTGATAATATGCCGGCTGAGGAACTGGGACGATTGTTCCCGATAATTCTGAGTGATTATAATGCAGAATGGCCTGTATTATATTCCAAAGAAGAAAGCCATATTGTTCATATTCTTAAAGATATCATACATAAGATTCAGCACATTGGGAGTACTTCAGTTCAGGGAATGACAGCCAAGCCAACAATAGATATTCTTCTGGAAGTAAAAGAAACAGCAGACACAGAAAAGTTGAAGGAAAAACTTATTAAGGCAGGGTATCGTTATTTAAAAAAACCTGAGAATCCTCCTCCCTACATGATGTTTTTAAAAGGTTATACAGACAATGGGTTTGAAGGTCAGGCATTTCATCTTCATGTAATGTATCCTGGTGATTGGGATGAGCCTTGGTTTCGGGATTACTTAAGGAACCATAAAGAGGTTGCTGAAGAATATGTTCAATTGAAAAAAGAGCTTCAGAAAAAATATGAACATGACAGAGACCGTTATACTGACTGTAAAACAGAGTTTGTTAAAAAATACACTGAATTGGCAAGGAAAGAGAAAAACTCAGGTATAAACAGCAAGATTTATTAATTTTACCTTGATAACACGAACTTTTAAATTTTTAGATCATGAAAAAAATTACAGTATTTCTAATTGCATTGTTTGTTATTTTTCAGGTTTCAGCACAGGAAAAGATAAAGTTGCCTGCACCTGACAAGACAGGAGGAATGCCGTTGATGGAAGCCTTATCAAAAAGAACAACAACAAGGTCATTCAGCACAAAAGAAATTTCACAGCAGCAGCTATCAAATGTTATCTGGGCAGCTTTTGGAATAAACAGACCTGATGGCAAGAGGACAGCCCCTTCAACAAGGAATTTCCAGGGAACAGACATATACGTATTGCTGAAAAGCGGAGCTTATAAGTATGAACCAAAGGAACATCAGCTGATACAAGTTTCAAAGAAAGACATTAGGGCAGTCGGGAGTTCACAGGCATTTGTAAAAGATGCACCTGTTCAACTTATTTTAATATCTGACCTAACCAAATGCGGCAATGGCTCCAATGAAGAGAAAATCAATGTTTCAAATATAGATGCAGGCTATATATCCCAAAACATTTATTTGTGCTGTGCTTCCGAAGGATTAGCTACAGGAGCAAGGGGCAGTCTCGATAGAAAAGCAATTTCAGAAGAGCTTTCGTTAAAAGAAACACAAAGCATAATGATTGCACATTGTGTAGGGTATTCAAAATAAAATAATAACAGAAGTATGAAGTATGATCTTGCTGTAATAGGTAGTGGTCCCGGTGGTTATGTAGCTGCAATCAGGGCTTCTCAGCTAGGGATGAAGGTATGCGTGATTGAAAAGGAAAACCTTGGAGGAGTATGTTTGAATTGGGGCTGT
>JAGODU010000073.1 GCA_017998095.1 Prolixibacteraceae bacterium
GAAAGTTTCATTAATAATATATTTAGTAATTTTTCATGTTTACTAAGCATTGTACTTCAATTATATATTTTCGAGAGAATGTTAATAAACATATTTAAATATTATTGTACTGTTTTTTTTTTTTTTGTTACATTTGAATTATTGAATAATTAAACAACAAATTAACCGACCCTTATTAACTAAAAAAGAAATGACCTACATGAAGAAGAATTCATAATTACTTTCATTTTAAATATAATTCACTGTTAAATTTTTCTTTTGGTTATCGGGTTAGCATTTTTTATAAAGTGCCTATGAGATGATATAATTCGTGCTGTGCTTGAATTTTGCCTTTAAAGCGGCGGAAATAATAAAGGCAACATAGCTCGAAAAAAAACCATGCCGCCTTAGATTACAAATGATTAATTTGAACAGGGAGCGATAACTCCCAGTTTGCTTAATTAATAATTTACAATATTTAATAAAATAAAGCCTCTAAAGCAATTATAAATCAATCTAATTAATTTTAAAATATAAAAACATGAAAAAATATTATATCATATTATTATTGTTGATAGTAACTTCAGCAAGTTTTGGAGCTTATTGCACATGTTCTTCAAATATGTATAAAGCAGAAGAGGGAACGTTTGAAGGCTCTTTTGAAACATATCAAGGATTATCTATATCTGGTTATTGTTGGAAAAAAAGCAGTAATTCTGCTAATTATTCTGCTAACAAAACATTCTATATTCAGCTGGATGCATACTCTACAAATGAGGCTTGTGGTTATGCTGAAGCTTATGTTGTATTTACAGACATTTTTAATTTTTCTACTACAATTGGAAATGATACAGATTTTTATAATGAATGCACCAGAAATTTGAGACATGATACAGGTTTTTGGGATTTTGGTGTATTAACAGTTTATGCTAACGTAGGACAATTTGATGGAACAACAGGTTGCTATACAAATGCTACAGCATATGTGACATGGTAATATTTGTTTTAAATTAGAGGTTTTATTTTATTATGAAAAAAATTTCACTATTTCTATCTGTTTTTTTCATTATGAGTTGTGCTCATAATGAAATAGAAAATAAGATAATATTAAAAATAAATGATTTAGAAGTCAGCGAATATGAGTTTTATAAGAATTTGAGTAAATCGTCTTTACCAAATTTGGATACAAAAACTATAAATAGAAATGATAAAGAGATAATCGAATATTTGAGAGATTATTATTTTGTTTGTGATGCATTAAACTTAAAGTATGATACTTTAAGTTCTTTTAAAAAAGAAATATTTTACACCTCTGGATTTATGATGACTCAAAAGTATGGATATTTATGGAAAAATAATGTGTCTCCTATAGTCGATAATTTTAAAGAATTAAACAAAAATAAATTAGAAAATAGGAAACGTGTTTTTTATTTTGATGTGGTACTAGGCCATCTTTTTAAGACAGTTTAAAATTAGAGTTTTTATTAATTTTAACACTTAAAAAGAAAAAAGATGAAGAAGATCCGATTTTCAGAAGCACAGATTTTAAAAATTCTCAAAGAACAAGAGCAAGGCAGCAAGGTGTCAGATATTTGCCGCAAGCATGGCATCAGTGATGCCACCTTTTACAATTGGAAGGGCAAATACTCAGGTATGTCTGTTAACGAGCTTAAACGATTAAAGGATCTGGAATATGAGAATTCCAGGTTAAAACGGATGTTTGCAGATATAAGCCTTGAAAACGAGGCATTAAAAGACATTGTATCAAAAAAATTCTAACACCTGGGCAAAAGGTGCAATGCTTGACTTACCTGAAAGACAGATTTACTAAGTTGAGTCACGCCCAGGTGTGCAGAATGATCAATTGCACCAGGACCTGTTCTTATTATCAAAAAAAGATGCCACTAAAGGACGAACAGATAAGAAAGGCAATAAAGAGCGTACTTGGCAATAGCCGAAAAGGCCGCTGCAAGGTAATTATACTTGTTCGCAAAAAATATCCTCAATACGGCGCGGGTCAGATTCGCAGGGTATACGAACAATCAGGTTTTTCGTTGACCAGGAAGCTCCGCAGGCGCATCAAGGACAATCCTGCAAACCCGATAGACATTCCTTTTAAAGAGAATGTTGAATGGGCGATAGACTTTATGAGCGACGCACTGACCGATGGTCGTCGCATACGTACACTGAATGTTATTGACCATTTTAACCGTAAATGCGTGGGGATCAAAATTGCAGTTAACCTTCCATCAAGGGCAGTGATAGAATATCTCGAACAACGTATTGACCTCTATGGCAAACCACAAAGAATAAGAACAGATAATGGGCCCGAGTTCCGTTCCCATCTATTCCAGAAATGGATGTACAACAACAATATAGAATGGAGCCGTATACAAAAGGGCAAACCTCAGCAGAATGCAATTATAGAACGGTTTAACAGGACTTACCGACAGGATGTACTGGATGCCAACCTGTTCCGTAATATTGAAAGTGCAGTTGAAATTACAAATATCTGGGTGCAGGAATATAACAATGATCGCCCGCACCAATCGTTGAACTATAAAACACCAACGGAATATGCAGCGTAGGTTTTTTTCAGGCATGATACCTCCAAAGTATCAATACAAAAAAACGGGCGCATTAATTGCAACCCGTTTGAACTTTATACTTTGTCGGCAGGACATATCCCTGGCAGGTTGCTCCTCAGCAGAGCCTGCTTCCGTTTCTGCCCAGCAAATACAAAATTCAACCAGATTTACTATATTTACAACTTGTCAAAAAAGGTAGCCATTTACCATGTTATTGAGATAGAAGACTTAATAAAATTTAAATCTTTAAATAAACCTATTTGCAATCAGCAACAATTTCTTGAATTAAAAAATATGTGTCATCATACTAAATTCTTAAAGAATAGTTATACCTCAATTCAATGGCCGTTTATTTCTTTTATTGGGAATATGGAATATATTAACAATATGAAGGTCGGAGAAGTCTCTAGAATCCTTAATACAGAAGGCAATAACTTCATTTTATATTTAGATCATGTTGAAACAATTGAAATTAATGAAAAAGAAAAAAATAAACTTAAAACAGAACTACAGTTATATAAAGAATGGGAATTGGATAAAGAAAAAGAAAAAGAAATATTAAAAAAAGGGGAATTAAAAATTAATAATGAGAGTCTTAATTGTTTTCTGGATTATTATTCAAATAAATCAATTATGAAAAAAAATGGGGAAAAAATAATCGCAGAATACTGTTTAAAAGGGAATAATTGCAAATTAAGTTTTTTAGAATTTAAAGATTACTTGACCTTCTCTCCATTCGGAATAAAAAGCCTTGATACAGAAAGTATAGTCAATTTTTTGAATCAATATTTTTGGGATGAATACCTCAAAGAAGAAGCTAAAGATTTAGGACTTTTTAATTCAGATAAATTTTTACTTGATCAAAAAAATTATAAAAACAACTTATTGAAAAATAATTATTTAAAAAGAGAGATTTGGGATAAAATTATAGTTGACTCAAGTAGAGTCAAATTATATTATGGAAAAAACATTGATGTTTTTACTAAGCAAAGAATATTAATTGGGGATGTTTATTTATTTAAAGAATATTACGATGCTTTGAATAGTATCCCACAAATAATTACTGAGTTAAACTGTAGCCAAAAATCCAATTCCCCATTTGATATTAAAAAAATCCCGAATCTTCTAAACATAAAAAATGACTTTTTGGTGGAATTTGACAAATTATCTATTCCAGAAGAAATATTCTCGGATATAATTTTAAATCCAAATGAAGAATTTTATAAAAAACCAATTAAAATGGGGAATAAATATTTTATGTTTTACAAAAAAGAATATTGGGATAAATATAAAATGAATTTGAGTGCTGTATATGGGCAGGTAGAATTAATAATTAAGCAAGAAGATTTTCTTATTAATAAACAAAGATTGCTCGAACGACTTAAAGACAAATATGAAATAATCTATAATAAGACCGGGTATGATTTTTAGCATTAACAAGGTTGAAAAAGTTTTAAAGAATTTCAAATGAAAAGGCTTACCCTTATATCTTTTCTTCTTATATCATTGCTAATCCTTTCTTTATCAATTTCTTCATTGGCACAAGGAAATGGAGAAGTCTTCACTGTAAAAGGGTTTGTAAAAGATAACTATACTAATGAAAAACTGCCGGGAGTTAATATTTTTTTAAAAGGAACTTCAAGAGGGACTGTAACTGGGGCAGATGGAAATTACTTGCTTAAGGTAACAGCTGGTAGATATAAAATTGTCTATAGTTTTGTTGGTTATGAAGTGCAGGAGAAAGAGTTAAATATTAATTCAGACAAGGTTATAATGGTAGCCCTTGAACCGGATAAAAAGATTCTGGATGAAATTGAAATAACTGCACAAAGAAAGTTTTTTGGTAATATGGAATATGGCCGGGACCTTCCAACTATTGATGCCCGGGATATTATCAAACAAAATTCAACTAACGCCTCCGATCTTCTTCATGCCCGACTATCAGGAGTTTGGACAACAAAAACATCAGGTGCTCCAGGTGACCAGACAAAAATACGCATACGTGGTCAAACATCGTTCTTTTCTTCTGCTGAACCCCTTTTTGTGATTGATGGCGTTCCTGTTCCGATTGTTAACCTTGCAAGTTTAGGTATAGCAGACCTTAACGTTTATGACATAGAGAATATCACGGTACTTAAGGACGCATCTTCTACCGCGTTGTATGGTTATCAGGGAGGTAATGGTGTCATTCTTATCGATACAAGGAGGACAAGCAATAACTTTATTAATTTTTCAGTTAAAACTGGCATGAATTGGTTTGACAATTTTTATGACCTAATGAATACTAAAGAATTTTTGAATTCTGTTCAATTAGCGTCAGATAAAATAGGTTCAAAAATGGAATTATATAATCCTCCATACAATGATACCCTGTGTGACCATAACAGGCAAAAAGAAATCTTTAATACTGCATTTTTTCAAGAGTACCAGCTTTCGACTGGCTTTCAAAAAAAATCTTTCAAATGTTATCTTTCAGGAAATTACACTAAACAAGAAGGAATTTTACCGGGTTCATTATACCAAAGAGCAACGCTTGCAGCAAATTTAAACAAGCATTTTGGTACAAAATTAGCAATTGGGATAAGCTACAGAGGTAGTTATCAGTATAATCAAAATAACCAAAATGAATATAATGGGAACAGGCTGTTATTTGAAGGGATTACCAAATCTCCCTGTCTCGAAGATACACCTGACTCGATGATAAACAATCCAAAACCTCCTTACCAAAGTTATATCAGGATTCATAATAAATATGAAATTTTGAATGACAGCGAGCTTCTACAATCAATAATCGACAACAACAATAATGCATTACCCATTATTTCGAATGCCATCAGTTTTTCGGGAAGGTATCAATTGACAAAGCATTTAAATATGGATATAATTGAATCTTATATGTATAGGTGGACCAACTACCAATCAAAATCTCAATATTATGCAATAAATATTGGGAAGCCAAAAGTTGAATTGTCAAGTGTTGAAAAAGTAAAATTGATGAACCATCAAATAAATATCTCATATAACAATTCCTTTGGTGCAAATGATATTAGTTTACTTTTTGCCAATAGAATTTATGCCGATAACCTGAGCTGGGAAGTTGATTCGATGAACAATAAATTACCTGAACACTACTATCTCAGGAATTCAATGGCTTGTTATGGCAAAAAAGGATCGGTGATCAGACGTATTAATTCATACATTGTCCATGCCAGTTACAATTACCAAAGAACATATTTTGCGTCAGTTGTTGCTAATTTAAGTAGGTTAAGAGAAGGTTCGTTTATCGACTACTATACACTATTTCCTTCTTTATCACTGAGTTGGAATATCTTAAAAGAACCATTCTTCAATTTTCAAAAAAGATCAGGTGAACTGCATTTTTATTTTAATTATGGGACAAGTGGGAACTATCCATTGAACGGTCTGTCAAATGATCTTTATAATGTTGAGTATTGGAACACCAATAGTGGGAACTATGTGAATTTACACATTATTGACCAACTTGCCAACCATCATTTGAAGCATGAAAGCACCTCTGAATTCGATGTAGGAATAAAAAGTTCGTTTTTTAAAGAAAGGTTGAAACTAAATGCTGCAATATTCAACAAAAGTATCAGTAATCAAATTATTAAACGTGATATTCCCCGTTATTATGGAGGAGGAAAAATTTATGTCAATATGGGCGATATTGACGTAGAAGGATACGAATTTAGTGTGGAAGCCATACCTATAAAAACAAAAGATGTTGACTGGTACCTAAATGGAAGTTTTTCTACTTCAAATCAAACAATATCTAAGCTTATTGATAATCAGGATATGTTGTTCCGCAATGAAGATATTCTTTTTCCTGAATTCATAATAAAAGAAGGGGCTCAATTGGGCGATATTTTTGGATATCAGTGTTTGGGGAAATGGGAGGAAAAATATGAGGGAAAGAAGTTGTATTATAATCTGGGGAATATGGCTTTTCTGAACAAAGACACCACCAATATGAATATCGATGAAAATGATAAAGTGGTAATCGGGAATTCTGTCCCCGATTTTACATGGAATCTTTCCAGTTCTCTACGTTATAAGAATTTAAGTCTTGATTTTATCATTTATTCTGTTTGGGGTGTCGAGAAATATAATGCTACAAGGGCTGGAACAATTATGACTGGTGTTAACAGAGAAATTATTGAATTTTATAAAGAAAATATAAAGGCAATTCAAAACAAAAGATTTTACGAATCATCTTTGTTTATCGATGATGCCAGTTTTATTCGCTTGAAGAGTGTGACTCTGAATTACGAACCAGATAAAGCATATAAGGGAGTTAGATTCAGCTTTTCATTGAGTTTAGAAAACGTTGTAACAATAACAAAATATAACGGATATGATCCTGAGGCTACTACATTTACAGATAATAATTTTTCGGACAATGCAATAGACAGGGGAGCATATCCCAGCCCTAAGGGCGTAATTGCTACAATAAACCTCAAATACTAATGAAATGACAAAACCCTTTAAACCTGAAATGGAAATATTTGGATCCCTAATAATATCTATGATCACTCGTATCATGCATGTTGTATTTGTATTTGTTTTTTCAATCGTGTTTATGGGATGTAATTTGTTTTTTGATAAAGAAGAAACAAGCTTAGCTCAATTGAAAAGTTTTACAGATTATGAAGATGCAATAAACGGAGTATATGGAATATTAAATATTTCTATTAACAACAATAGGAACATTGATTATTTTTATGCCAATTTAAAAGCCGATGATCTGTCGATATGGGGAGGTTTTAGGTCTGATTACTATATTACTCCCGAAAATTATATTGATTATCTTTACAATTCAGGCTCAAATTCCTGTAATCAAATCGGCTCTGGATACAATCAAGAAGATGGCACAAATACTTCCTATACATGGAATAATTTATATAAAACCATAGTATCGGCAAATAATATAATTGGCCAGTATCCCGCATATAAAGATGATGGAAAAATATATGGGATCATTGGAGAAGCATACCTGATAAGAGCTTATTGCTATTTTCGCCTCACCCATATTTACGGGGAAATACCATTAATTGAAGATACTGATGTAAACTTTACTGTTCCAAAATCACCATTTGTTGAAATATATGAGTTGATAGAATATGATCTTATGATGGCAAAGAAATTTTTGCCATCAAATAATGATTCGGCCAGAATTCCATTTGTCACACCACATAAAGGTACTGTAGGGACAATTTTGGCTGAACTTTACCTCTGTTGGGCTGGATACCCAGTTAAAGATTATTCAAAATATGAAATGGCTATGAATACTGCCAGTACAGTAATCGATAGTATGGATTATTTTGGAATGGGATTAGTAGATGATTTTGCCGGGTTATGGGGGAATAATAATTTATATAATAAAGAAGCTGTATTTAGTGTTTACTCTAACAAAGAAAAGATTCGATATTTTAATGTCCCGGAGTCCAAAATTTTTGATATTTATAATGGGTCTTATTACTATACAGAATATGAATTTTACAATCATTATCCAAAAAATTACAGGAGAGATATTACTTTCATTAATAAGCTGTATTATATCACCATTTCACTAACTGAGTCTGGTGAATATTATGTGAAAGTTGATTCCTTATATATTGACAAAGCACTTCCATGTGTTAATTTGATATATCGGAAGTTTAATTATTTTGATATTTTCCGGGATAAGAACTTTACCCTTGATACCATAAATAGGGAATGCTATGGTAATCAACGATTCGACCTTTACCGTTTTGCACATACCTTGTTGACTTACTCCGAAGCCGCTGCGCGATGTGGGCATTTGGATTCTAAGGCTTATGAATGTGTAAACATGATCCGTCGCAGGGCTAATCATCTTGATTTACATACTCCTTCAGAGTTTGATCTTAAGCCCGGGCTTTCAGCTGAAGCTTTTATCGATTCGGTAGTTGCTGAACGCGGATGGGAATTGGCCGGTGAACCAGAAGGTCGTTGGTTTGACCTTATAAGGCTCGAGAAAGTCGAAGATTTGCCGCAATTAAGGGGAATTAGAGACATTGATTTTCCTTTTAACAAAATTGTTACCAAAGAAGATTATTATTTTCCCATTCCACAAGGAGATATTCTATTGAATCCGGCTTTAGGAAAATAGAAGGTTAGGTCTATATAATTAAGATTCAGAATATATTTACCCCCCCCCCAATATATTAATAATCAAATACTATTTAATTATCCATACCGTTATTGTTAAATACTTCTGATGGAAAGCATTTAAAATAGCTATAATAAAATCATGAGATATTTTTTTACAATTCTTTTATTTTCATTGTTTCCAATAGCTTCATTCTCCCAACCATTTCAGGTAAAAGGGTATGTGAAGGATAAATCATCAGGGGACATTCTTCCTAATGCTCATGTTTTTATTGATACTCATGAAAAAGTTATAGTTGCCAATAATTATGGGTTTAAATTCTAAGTTAACATTACTGCTAAAAATCAGCTTTTTTTCTCCCTTAACTTATATAAATCAATTACCTTTGCCCACGTTTTTTAATTTTCAACACAGTTATGTTATGGCAGAGAATAATATAAATCTCTTTAAAGAGTTCCCTCCGGTTTCAACTGCCGATTGGCAGGCTAAAATTGAAGCCGACCTGAAAGGGAAAGATTTCGAAAAAACACTGGTATGGAGAACAAATGAAGGTTTTAATGTTCGTCCGTATTACAGGGAAGAAGATCTTCAAAGTTTAAAGTATCTTAATACTTTACCGGGGCAGTTTCCTTATGTCAGGGGCACTAAAGAAAGCGGCAATGAGTGGCTGATTCGTCAGGATATTGAAGTCGGCTGTTTTAGTGAAGCTAACAAGAAAGCTCTTGAATTGTTGAACAAGGGAATTAACTCTCTCGGGTTCATCATCAAAGGTGATGAAGACCTTACTGCTTCTGATCTTGAAAGACTTCTCAATGGTATTGACCTCAATGCATGTGAAGTGAATATTTCACGTTGTCATCACAAACCAGCAAGCTACAGCCTTCTTGCTCAGTACATAAAAAAGAATTACGGTGAAAATTCAACTGTAAAGGCATCCGTAAAGGTTGACCCTATCGGAAGATTGGTGCGTAAAGGCTCTTTGGAAATGTCTGAATTTGATGGTTTGAAAATGCTTATTGAAGAAACTGAAACTTTGAGCAATTTCAAGGTTGTTTCTGTCAATGGTAAATTCCTTCGTGATTCTGGTTCTTCAATTGTTCAGGAACTTGGTTTCTCACTTGCTCAGGGCGCAGAATACATGACACGCCTTACTGAAATGGGAGTTGAAGCTTATGATGCAGCATCGAAAATAAAATTCAACTTTGGTGTTGGTGCCAATTATTTCATGGAAATAGCTAAGCTTCGCGCAGCACGCTTGATGTGGGCTAAGATTGTTGAAGCTTATGAGCCAAAATGCAATTGCGGCGATGATTGCGATTGTGAAGACGAATGTAAAGACGGCATTTGTAATTGTTGTGGTGCAATGGCTATTCATAGTGAAAATACAATCTGGAACAAGACTGTATATGATCCATACGTAAATATGCTTCGCACTCAAACAGAAGCAATGAGCGCTGTTCTTGGCGGAACAGATTCATTGACTGTATTGCCATTCAATGCTATTTATGAAAAGCCAACTGATTTTTCTGAAAGGATAGCCCGCAATCAACAGTTGCTTTTAAAAGAAGAATCACATTTCGATAAGATAGCAGATCCTGCAGCCGGTTCATACTATATTGAAAACCTTACTAATAATATTGCTGACCTTGCATGGAAATTATTCCTTGATGTTCAGGAAAAAGGTGGTTTCATAGCTGCATTTAAAGAAGGATTTGTTCAATCACAGATTGAAGCTACAGCTGCTAAACTTGATTCAGCAATAGCTACACGCAGGGAAAACCTGCTTGGAACAAATCAGTTTCCAAACTTTACTGAGTATATTCAGAATGAGCTTGACGCAGAAATATTTGCAAGAAAATCATGCAAATCTGCTGATGCTATAGCTGAACCTTTGAAACGTTATCGCGGTGCACAGGCTTTCGAATCATTGCGTTATGCAACTGACATGTATGCAAAAGATCGTAAACGTCCGCTGGTATTCATGCTTACTATTGGCAATCTTGCAATGAGGAAAGCTCGTGCACAGTTTGCTTGTAATTTCTTCGCTGTAGCAGGTTTTGATGTTGTAGAAGGCAAAGGTTATTCTGATGTTGAGGAAGGTATAGTTGACGCTGTTGAAGCCGGAGCTTCAATTGTAGTTATCTGTAGTTCAGACGATGAATATGCTGAGTTTGCTCCTCAGGCAGCTGAAAAGCTTATTGATGAAATCTTTGTTGTTGCCGGTAACCCTGCATGCAAGGAAGAATTAGAAGCTAAAGGGATAAGTAATTTCATCCATGTTAAGAGCAATCTTTTGAATGAATTGATCAGATATCAAAAGGAATTGGGTATTTAGAGATAAGTATCAAGACACAAGACACAAGACACAAGACACAAGACACAAGACAAGATAGGGATATGCATAATTATTTGGAATTGAAATTTTGGAAGAAATCGAGAGAGTTGGTAAAGCAGGTTTATCTGATTACTGATTCATTTCCTAAGAATCAACAATTCTGTCTTTCAAATCAGATGCAGCGTGCTGTTATATCAATTCCATCTAATATTGCAGAAGGAGCCGGTCGTAATTCAAGTAAGGAATTTGTTCGTTTTCTTGACATTGCTAATGGTTCAGCCTTTGAGTTAGAGACTCAGCTGTTTTTAAGTTATGATTTTGGATATGTTACTTCAGAAATAATAAATTCATTGATTTCTGATCTAAAAGAAATTCAGAAGATGATTTACAAGTTCAGACTGAATCTTGAAAAGAAAGATCTTGATTCTTGATACTTGATACTTGATACCAATTATAAAATAAAAGAAGACAATTATGAATCCGAATTTTAAAAATATAAATATTAAAGAATCAAAAGGTACTTGCTGCTGTGGCGATTCTTCCAATGTAGAAGTTGGTAAAGAAAACATGTGGAACACACCTGAACAGATACCTGTTAAACCTGTATATACAAAGTCTGACCTTGAAGGTATGGAACATTTGAATTATGCAGCCGGTATTGCTCCTTTCCTCCGCGGACCTTATTCAGGCATGTATGCAATGCAACCATGGACAATACGTCAGTACGCCGGTTTCTCAACTGCTGAAGAATCAAACGCTTTCTACAGAAGAAACCTTGCTGCCGGACAAAAAGGTCTTTCAGTTGCATTCGACCTTGCTACTCACCGTGGTTATGATTCAGATCATCCACGTGTAGTTGGTGATGTTGGAAAAGCCGGTGTGGCTATCGATTCAATCCTCGATATGAAGATTCTTTTCGATCAGATACCACTCGACAAGATGTCTGTTTCAATGACAATGAACGGTGCTGTACTACCTGTACTTGCATTCTATATTGTTACAGGTCTTGAACAGGGTGCAACCCTTGAACAGCTTTCAGGTACTATACAAAACGATATCCTGAAGGAATTCATGGTGCGTAACACCTATATTTATCCTCCTGAATTTTCAATGAAGATCATTGCTGATATTTTTGAATATACAGCGAAGAATATGCCTAAGTTCAATTCAATTTCAATATCAGGCTACCACATGCAGGAAGCAGGGGCAACTGCTGATATTGAAATGGCTTATACACTTGCCGACGGACTTGAATATCTGAGAGCAGGTATAGCAGCAGGGATGGACATCGATGCATTTGCGCCTCGTCTTTCTTTCTTCTGGGCTATCGGGATGAACCATTTCATGGAAATAGCCAAGATGCGTGCAGCGAGAATGATTTGGGCAAAGCTGGTTAAACAGTTCAATCCAAAGAATCCAAAGTCAATGGCTTTGCGTACACACTCACAAACATCAGGATGGTCGCTTACTGAGCAGGATCCTTTCAATAATGTGGGTCGTACAGCTATCGAAGCAATGGCTTCAGCATTAGGTCACACACAATCACTTCATACAAATGCACTTGACGAAGCAATTGCATTGCCTACTGACTTTTCAGCACGTATTGCACGCAATACTCAGATTTATATTCAGCAGGAAACTGAAATATGCCGTTCACTCGACCCATGGGCAGGTTCTTATTATGTAGAGTCATTGACAAAAGACCTTTACACAAAAGCCTGGGCTTTGATTGAAGAAGTTGAAAAACTTGGCGGTATGGCCAAAGCAATTGAAACAGGCGTACCAAAAATGCGTATTGAAGAAGCTGCTGCACGTACACAGGGACGTATCGATTCAGGCAATCAGACTATCGTTGGATTGAACAAGTATCGTCTTGAAAAAGAAGATCCTATTGATATTCTTGAAGTAGACAATACTGCAGTGCGTATTTCACAGATTGAAAGACTTAAAAATCTTCGTGCCAACAGGAATGAAGAAGAAGTTAAGGCAGCCCTTGCAGCTATTACCAAATGTGCTGAAACAAAACAAGGCAACCTTCTTGAGTTATCAATAGAAGCTGCTAAGAAACGTGCATCATTAGGTGAAATTTCAGATGCCTGCGAAAAAGTGGCAGGAAGATATAAAGCAATAATCAGAACAATTGAAGGTGTGTATTCATCAGAAGCTAAAAATGACGGTGACTTTGCCCAGGCTGTGAAGTTAGTCGAGAAATTTGCAGAATTAGAAGGTCGTCAGCCTCGAATTATGATTGCAAAGATGGGACAGGACGGACATGACCGAGGTGCTAAGGTTGTAGCAACAGGTTATGCTGACCTTGGCTTTGATGTTGACATGGGACCACTGTTCCAGACACCTGAAGAAAGTGCTAAGCAAGCCGTTGAAAATGACGTGCATGTATTGGGTGTTTCTTCTTTAGCAGCAGGTCACAAGACTCTCGTTCCTTCAGTAATTGAAGAATTGAAGAAGCTTGGCAGGGAAGACATCATTGTAATAGCAGGTGGTGTAATTCCGGCACAGGATTATCAATATCTTTATGATGCTGGCGTTGCTGCTATCTTTGGACCCGGAACAAGCGTTGCTACTGCCGGAAAGAAGATAATGGAAATACTTCTTGAGATTTACTCAGAATAAATCAGAATTCATTATAAAAATAAAGCTCTGTCGTAAAAGGCAGAGCTTTGTTTTTTTATAATATATTCTATATGGCTGTTCATAAATACCAGATTATCAATACGTGGCAATCTGTTGTATTGCATGGTCATTGGGAGCGCAGCGCGGCAATCTGTTCTTATAGGGGGGCCAGATTATTCTTTTATCAGATTATAACAAGTAACCTTTTCTTTATTACTTAATTTAACTACAAAAACTCCTTTTTCAAGTGTTGTTATGTCAATAGGGTTTGTGAATATCGATTGATCCAATACTTTACGACCATTCAAATTAAAGATTTGAATGCTATTGCTTTCCTCTGACAGATTGCTGAACCATATTTCAGAATTAGCAGGGTTTGGATAGATATAATTATCATTGGTTTCTTTCATTCCTGTTCCGGCTGTTTCCTGAACCGTAATTTTAAATGTTGTACTGTTCGAACTGTAACCTTTGTCAATACCAAGGATTTTCACAGTGAACTTCCCTGCTTTTTCAGCAATACCGGTAATGGTCATTGTACTATTGTCAAAAGTTAAGCCCTTGGGTAAATTTGATAGTGAATAAGTTATTTCATCGCCTTCATCAGGATCTGAAAATAGAACAGGAATTTCAATATTAACCTTATCATTTTTGTTGATCAGAGTATCTTTCATCGTGCCTTTTTTTTCAGGCATCAGATTTGAAAAGTAGATAGAGTCATTTACTATTAGCTTTTCCATTGAACCTCCAAATACTAAAATCGGGGGGAATCCTTCACCAAGATTGGCGACTCTGTTTCTTACATTTTTTACATCAGCCATACTCACGTGCATCAATATTATACATTTTGCCTTGAGATGTCTTTTGAAGAATTCACTGTTAGTCTTAGATTTCAAAAGTGCATTATTATTAAGGAATGCAATGTCTATTTGTTTGTCTAACAGGCCACTGTTGATATATTCGGTTGTATCTTCCAGTGTATTATCACCTGTGTGGAATATCTTCAGTCCGTTAATATCAATCCAGTAACCCAGATTGTAAAGAGGGTAGGCGTTATCGTGTTTCAGATTGTACCCTGTAAAATTTATACCATTGATTGTAGTATCTACAGAGCCGTATTTCTGAGGTTTTAAGCTAAACATACGATCTCCTGCTTCAGAGGTTAAAGTGCTTGTCCTGGTTGTTGAATCACCGACAAATACAGATTGTGGATTGTTTACAAGATATGTTTTTATCATGCCTATACTGTAATGATCGGGGTGAGTGTGGGTCACAAAGTAAAGATCGCTTTTGTCAAAAGGAGATTCTCCTTTTTGAATCATATCATTCACAAATGTCTCTGCATTATCAATGCCATTCCCAACGGGATAACTATACAATGCGTCGATTAGAACTTTCTTATCATTGTTTTTAATCATGAAACTTTCGGTTCCTATAAAAGTAATTTCAGCATTAGGTTTTACCTGGGAAAAGGCAGTAAAAACAGATGTCAGCAGAAGTGCCGACATAATAAAAGAATGTTTTTTCATGGCTATTTAAATATGTTAATTAATGACTTTAAGACAACCGTTTTTAATGTTACCCTTATGCAATTATTTATAAATATTTATGAATATTACTGTCTCTGAGGTGAAACATTTTACAAATGAGCAACTTGAAGTGTTGTAAAAATCAAATTATTTTTCCGGCATCTTATTTTAAGCCAAACTTTTTTTCCGCAAACTTGCAGATAAAGTTTACCGTTTCGTCAATACCAAGAGCAGAAGAATTTATGCACAGATCATATGATTCAGCTACACCCCACATCTTGTTGCTGTAGTAGTTGTAATATGAAGCACGCTTCTTATCCATCTTTTCAATGAAGTCTTTGGCTTTATTTTCAGGAAGGTTATGCATTTCAGATACCCGCTTAATCTTGTCTTCCATATTGGCACTTAAAAAAACATTAAGGCAATGGGGATGGTCATTAAGTACATAATCAGCACAACGGCCAATGAAGACACATGATTTTTCTTCAGCAAGGTTTCGTATTATATCACTTTGAATAGTAAACAGGGTTTCATTATTGAGATAATTGTTTGAATACATATCATCTGAATGTAATCCCCTGAGAGACAGGAAGCCTCCAAAAAAACTGTGGCTGTCTTTTTCATCAAACCTTTCAAAGAATTCCTTTCCTAATCCGCTTTCTTTGGAAGCAATATTAATCAGCTCTTTGTCATAAAAGGAAATATTCATCATTGATGCAAGTTTTTCTCCTATCAGAAGGCCTCCGCTTCCTAACTGCCGTCCTATTGTAATGACAAAATTTTCTTTCATAATAAGTTGAGCTATAGTATTGTAAAATTAATTTTTTATTGTTGAATTTCTGTAGTAGTTAATAAGAAATAGTGCCGAAACAATACTTGACAAGATATCCGCAGTCGGCATGCTATACCATATTCCAATTACTCCAAAGAAATGAGGTAATATTAAAAGACCGGGTAAAAGGAAAAGAATCTGGCGTGTCAGTGACATTAGAATTGCTTTTTTAGCTTTACCAATACTTTGGAAGAAATTGCCTGTAACCATCTGGAATCCTACTATCGGGAAGAAAATAAATACTACTTTCAATCCTTGAGCAGCAAGATTAATAAGAGTTTCATCTGTAGTAAACATTGATGCTACTGCATGTGGGAAAAGCTGACAAACAATAAAGCCAATGATAACTACCCCTGAGGCAAGCATAATAGTGTACTTCAATACTTTATTAACCCTGTCCGTTTGTCTGGCCCCATAGTTATAACCTGCTATAGGTTGCATCCCCATGTTGATACCCATGACTATCATTACAAACAAGAAGGCAATCCGGTTGACAATGCCATAAGCTCCTACGTATAGGTCTCCTCCATGTGTAATGAAACCACGGTTTAAAATGATTACAATTACTGACGCAGTAGAATTCATTAAAAATGGTGAAATACCAATAGAAAGAGTATCCAGAGCAATCTTTTTATTGAATTTGAATATTCCGGGTTTAATATGTATAAAGCTGTTTTTATTGCTGAAAATGCTTATCTGCCATATCAGCATTGAAGTTTGAGCAATGACTGTAGCAAGTGCAGCTCCTGTGATACCCCATTTAAAAACAAATATAAAAATAGGGCTTAGAACCAGATTTATTAACACTGAAACCAATGTTGTGTACATCGACTTCTTTGGATTCCCTGTTGCCCTTAATAATGAATTCAATCCAAAATACAGGTGAGTTATGACATTTCCCAGAGATATGATAATCATAAATTCACGGGCATAAGGCAATGTGTCTTTGCTTGCTCCGAAGAATATTAATATCGGATCAAGGAAAATTAAAACAACTACTGTGTATATGAGCCCAAATACGATGTTCATTAAAAAAACATTGCCCAGAATGTTATTTGCTGTTGAATAATCCTTCTGTCCAAGCCGGAGTGACATGATTGCTGCTGCTCCAACACCAACTAGTGAACCAAAAGCAGCAGAAAGATTCATAAGAGGAAAAGTGATTGCAAGTCCTGATATTGCAAGAGGACCAACTCCCTGCCCAATAAAAATACTATCAATGATATTATAAAGCGATGATGCTGTCATTGCAATAATGGAAGGGATAGCAAATTGCATCAGCAATTTCCAGATGTTTTCAGTACCAAGGGCTGTAGGATTACCTTTTTGCATTGAAAAAGTTTTAATTAATGCACGCTTTTTATCGTAACCTTTAAGGTATGAGATTCAAAATTAAGACTGTTTTATGAAACAGTCTATATAATTAAAGAAGTTTTATAATTTAGATTGAAGAATTAATGTTATAAACTGAGGGATTGTCTTATTTATTTTTATTAATAGGTCATTCATATCGATTACCTGATCACAATATAAATGACTGATTTTAAAAATCAGCTTTTTGTTTTCTTCAATTAAATCAAGAAATTTCTCAGTTGAACTTTCCATAGTAAATCAGAATCTTTTTTGAAATGTTAGTCGAAAAAGAATCATAAAAAGTCACAGTCATTATTAAATAAAATTACCAATATTTGTAGAATATTTATCAGTTAGTTATATTTAGCATAATTCTAAATTTTAAAAGATGGGGTAAGTAATAATCCGAAAGTTGCTGTAGTTCTGGGTCAGGGAGGTCTGAGACCTTTTGCAGCACTGCCTCTTTTTACTTTTCTTGAAGAAAATAATATTCCTGTCGATCTGCTTGTTGGTTGTAGCGGGGGATCGATTGTATCAGCATTTATTGCTGCCGGGTATAAACCTGATTTCATTGAAAAGAATGTTATTCCAAGGATAACGAAATCATTTTTCAAATTGAACTGGAAGACTGTCCTTTCAATCATTGGAATCCCTGTTAGCAGTTTAGGCAAACATGGAGCACTGATAAATCCGAAAACAATTGTAAAGCTTGGTAAAGAATATTTAAAGGGTAAAAATATTGAAGACCTGAATATTAAAACTGTCTTTCAGGTTACTGATTTCGATACAGGCGAAGGGGTAGGTCTTGAATCCGGAGATCTTATTCAAAGTATGTTGGCTTCTTCTGCTAATTTTCCTATTCTTCCTCCTGTACAGATCGGTGAGAGATGGTTTTTCGACGGGGCTTTTACATCACCAGTACCAATAATGCAAGCTGTTAAGAAAGGTGCCAATGTTATCATTGCCGTTGATTTTCAGGATGATCTTCAATCAGATAAAACCGGTGTTTTCAATTCAATAATGCATATATGCAATGTTTTTCAAAAGACCATCGGGTGTCAGGAAATGACTTTATCAATTGACCTTCATCCTTATGAGATAATATACATGAAGGTGAAGTATGATATTCCTGTTGATATTTTTGATTTTAAAAGCTTCCCAACAATTCTGGGAGCCGGCGAAAAAGCCCTGGATGCAATAAAGGATGAACTTTTATATCTTTGTAATAAAACATAGAAATCATG
Organism: Prolixibacteraceae bacterium; assembly: GCA_017998095.1. Next base: position 18,643 of record JAGODU010000073.1, read on the forward strand.
AAATATATAGGTGCTCATGTTAGTGCTTCAGGGGGAGTGGAATTTGCCCCGATAAATGCTCACAATATAGGCGCAACAGCTTTTGCCCTTTTTACAAAAAACCAGAAACAGTGGTTTTCCAAACCTTTTACCCCGGAAAACATTTCCATTTTCAAGGAGAATTGCAATAAGTATGGTTATAAACCTGAACAGATTCTTCCTCACGACAGCTATCTTATTAATCTTGGCAATCCGGAAGCAGAGCCATTAATGAAGAGCAGGGAGGCGTTTTTGGATGAACTACACAGATGTAATCAGCTTGGACTTGATCGTTTGAATTTTCACCCCGGAAGCTATCTTACGGGCAATATTGAAACTTGTCTGAAGACAATTTCAGAAAGTATAAATTGGGCTTTAGACCGCTCGGAAGGTGTTATTGCTGTTATTGAAAATACTGCCGGCCAGGGAACTAATGTAGGTTACAAGTTTGAACATATAAGAGATATCATCGATAAGGTTGAAGATAAAAGCAGGGTAGGGGTTTGTATTGATACCTGTCATGCTTTCACTGCCGGTTATGAGATGAATACCCTTGAAGGATACAGCAAGACATGGAAAGAATTTGAAGAGATTATTGGTTTTGAATATCTGAAAGGTATGCATATCAATGATTCCAAAAAAGATTACGGAACAAGAGTTGACAGGCACGATAATATTGGTGTGGGGTTCATTGGCAACGAGCTGTTTAAATGGATAATGAACGATCCGCGTCTTGATGGTATTCCTTTAATTCTTGAAACTCCTGATGAGGAAAAGTGGGCTGAGGAAATAGCATTGCTGAAAAGCTATA
>JAGODU010000293.1 GCA_017998095.1 Prolixibacteraceae bacterium
ATCAGTTATCCATCATAGGCAGTCCGGGTTTTTTATTCCCCCACATGATATAGAGGGAATAATATTTTTTCTTTTATATCATGGACATTTTGGCTCAGTGAAAGAATTAGAAAGCCTGCCCTATGCGCGGCTTTTGCGGTATCACAGCAGGCTAAAAAATCAATTAGATTACGAGAAAGCAGAAATAGAAAAGGCACGGAATAAAACATAATGGGAATCGGACTTGGAAATAACTTAGGTCTTGGCATAGCATATTCGCTGAAAGACATGTTCACGCAAAATGCGGTAAAAATTTCTCATGCGATGAACGGTCTTGAAAAGAAAACTGATGATCTTGCTGCCAAGATAGAAAAAACGCAACAGCGCATGTATGGTGGAATGAAGATGATGGCTGCTGGTGGTGCTGTTGTTGCTGCGTTTGTTCCCGCTATTTCTGCATCTATGGAATTCGGACGTGCGATGGGTGAAGTGTCAACACTGGTAGATTCTAATACCGTAAGCATGGATACGCTTGGAAATTCGCTTTTAAACCTTTCTACTAAATATGGACAAATGCCTGTTGAACAAACCAAGGCGCTTTATAATGTTATATCAACCGGATATACTGAAATAGCGGATGCCAACAGGATTCTTGAAGCGTCCAACAAGGCGGCAATCGCCGGAGTAACCGACGTTAATACTGCGTTTGAAGCATCTGTTGCTATTATGAAACCTTATGGTATGGGGGTTGAACAAATCAACAGCGCTTATGACAAACTTTTTCAAACCGTTAATCTTGGTATTACCAAAATGCCGGAACTCTCTGCATCAATGTCTCAAGTTACACCAATAGCGCAGGCAGTCGGAATTTCAATAGATGAACTTCTTGCAAGTATTTCATCCATGACCGTAACGACGAAAGCTTCTACATCAGAGGTTGCAACACAGATGAGTGCACTTTCCTCTGGTATACTTGAAGGTGCAGGAAAACAGGCTCTTATCAAAAAGAAATATGGTCTTGAGATAGATATGTCTTCAGTTGCCTTAAAAAATAAGGGGCTTTTAAATTTTCTTGGAGATATAACAAAACAGTTAAATACGCTTGACGCAACTACCAGAGATATGGCTTTAAGTGATATATTTGGACGGCGTGAAGCAATTCTGGCATATATGACACTTACAGGTGCGGGCGCGAAAGCTTTTTCAGAACATCTTGATAAAATTAAAAACTCTGCCGGAGCGACTGAAGCAGCGTTTCAAAAAATGAGTGAAACGGTAGGCTTTCAATTTGATCGCATGAAAGCATCTGCGATGGCAATGTTAATAAGAATAGGCCAGGCGGTAGAACCACTTGTGGCTTCAATTTTATCAGTATTCACAAGGCTTACATCCGCGATATCAACTTTTATGCAAAGTTTTCCATTCTTAACAAGTTTTATAGGGCAAACCGTTTTGGCATTTGGGGGAATAATTATGGCTGGAGGTTTATTGCTTACCGGCCTGGCGTCATTAGTTATTATGGCACCAATGGTATCAGCAGGATTACTATCAATGGGAATAACAGCAGAGGTTGCAACAGGTGGATTGATTGCAATGGGTACAGCCGCACAGGCGTCACTTGCGCCGATATGGGCAGCATTATCTCCGATATTGGCCATGCTTTGGTCTATCATGTGGCCGATCCTTGCAATAACCGCAGGCATTATTCTTCTTAAAGTGGCTTGGGATAGAAATTTTTTTGGAATGAGAACATCAGTATTAAGGGTCATTGAACCTGTTAAATTGGCAATATCTACCATATATACTGCATGGAAAAGCCTAAAAAATGGAATTGTACAAATAGATGATGAAACTGCAAATAAGTTGAAGGCATCCGGAATGTTTGGGTTTGTGAAAAATACTCTAATGTTTTTATATAGAGCAAAAAATTTAGTTTCGGGGTTTTTTTATGGGATTAAAAATGCCTTTGTGCCCGTATTTACAGAACTAAAAATTTCTTTAAAATCTTTATGGGGATCATTAAAGCCATTATGGGATGGGATAATAAAAATTGTGGAAGTTTTGACAGGGTCATCTTTGGCAGGCTCCCCAAAAACATTTCACAATATAGGGCAAGCTGCAGGGAAATTATTAACATTAATATTAAATCCATTAATCATGTCGTTAAAAGCAATTGCGTCATTAATTAGATGGGTATCATATGCGGTAGATTTCCTTAGTGGGTCAATAGAGGAGTTTTTTTATATTTTTGTAGAAGGCTTTAGATTAGGGGTAGGCGGAACGATAGATTGGGTTCAGGAAAAATTTGAAAATATGTTTACTTGGGTTTTTAATAAAATAGATTGGGTAAGTAAAAAATTAGATGGAATTTTAGGGTGGTTATTAGGGGATTCAGAAAAAAATTTAAATTTAAATGTTTCTAAAGGAATGCAAAAAATAGGTCAAGGTGTAGGGTTACAACGAGCTTTATCAAGTATGTCATCTCCAGGATTCATCCCTGCATATTCATCTCCAGGGAATCCAATGGCATATATTAATCAGAATAGACAAGTCTCTCCAATGCTTCCAACAGCGGTAGTTGCGCAAAAAGAACTAATCTGGGAGACCACACGGCAGACGACGAATAATACTATTGAGCGAGAAAAGGCTGGCAAATCCGTGCAGCCGCAATCGCAGACAATAAAACTTGAAGTTGACGGGAGAACTCTTGCTCAAGTTGTCAACGACACTAACAAGCGAGAGGCTGTACGAAGATTATGAGTGGACTAATTATTGTTGATGCTATTGATAAGAGTCAAATGGAGTTTGATTTCCCGGAAGAAATCACAAAAGAAAACAATCCCATTTATGCTTCGGAAAATATTGTAGGACGCGCAACCCCAAGACATCAATTTATTTCGGGTGGCGAAAGAACAATGAGGCTTCCATTAAATGTTCATTGGCGAGAAAATGAAAATGAAGTTGAAAAAGCGGTGTCATGGTTGGAATCTCTGACATATCCGGAAATTACACACACCGGAGAAATCAAGGGTGCTCCGCATCCGGTTCTGTTGGTAATGGGTAAGTTTTTAAATGGAAATATTTATATTGTAAAAAGTGTTTCTCAACGTTATCATTCCCTTTGGGTTTATCCGAGTGGGATGCCTTGTTATGCTGCTATTCAGTTGGAACTATGGCTACATAAGAAAATCAATATAAATTACAAGACGGTGCGGAGGTTTCTATAATGAAAGTAAAAGCAACGTCTTTGTTAAGTATTTCTCCTTTTGGGGAAGATTATGATGGTGTTGCATATTTTGGGGCACGCCCTAGAATTGAAATAGAAGTTCATATATCAGATAAATATCATACCTTTACGCATAATGATCGCTTAGAAACAATATCATATAAATATTATGACTCTGTAGATTATTGGTGGGCTTTGGCAGATATTAATAATATTGCCGATCCATTAAACATCTCAATAGGAACACAAATAAGAATTCCTGTGCTTTCTCGCATTCAGCAGGCAATCAAGGAGGCACAACAATGAGTTATAGTGAAGTACAGGAAACGCTCACCCCAGCAGTTTTTGCTCATATTGAAAACGAAAACCTTACCAATAAAATTGGAGCAAGGATAGTCTCATTTGAGTTTGAAGAAATTGATGATGGGGATGATAAGATATCTCTTCGTATAGTTGATGAATATGGAGAATTGATTGACGATGAATTTTTCCAGGTAAGAAACAAAATTCGTGTGCAGTGGGGTTATATAGGTGGAAGACACAATTTAAGTGCAGAGCGTACGGGCATATTGCTAGATCCGGAATATTCGTTTTCGCAAGCAATGACCATGATAACTCTCAATGCATTTGATGATGGCAGCAAACTTCACGGGCGAGCAGATCAGAAGGTTTGGACACAAATAAAGCACTCAGATATAGCAACAGAAATAGCCAGAAAACACCATTTGAAAAGCAGTATTAAGGAAACTGTAGAAATTAAGGCAACAGAACCGCAAGGCAACAAGTCTGATTATGAATTTCTTACTTACCTTGCAAGCCAGAATAATTATGATTTTTATATAGATGTAGACACTTTGCA
>JAGODU010000294.1 GCA_017998095.1 Prolixibacteraceae bacterium
TTAAAAGACCATCTGGTGTTACCCAAGTTATTTTAACATAATTATTGCCTACACTATCTAAAGCTAAATTTTTCGGAGGATTGTTAGTAAAGTTTACACTAGCACTGTTGGTAGTTTGTTTATCCCCACTAACACCCACCAATTTTAAACTATCAACAGTAATTTTAACATTGCTCACGCTTGCTGCATATTCGTGATAAGTGGCATTTCCCGAAAGATAAACTCTGATATTAGATGACTCAAGACATTGAACATCACTAATCTGAAGCCCAGTTGGTAGACCTTGAATTGATATATAATCTTCTGTAATATCAGATACAAAAGTGGTATTTGTAGCGTCTATTTTAAGATATGTCTCAGAACTAACTGCTCCAGTATTTGCTGATGTTTCTGCAATTGTTTTGTAGGATGTATTGAATTCTAATATTGGAGCACCGGTAACTTGACCTGTCGGATCACTTAGAACGGCAGTTCCAGTTCCCGGTTCTACTGAATTTTTAGGAGTAACTTCAAATTTCAGATATTTTCCTAAATCGGCTTGAACAACTGTATACGACTGACTGGTTGCACCGGTTATAGCTGTGTAAGTTCCAGTTTGGCTATCACTTCTAAGCCACCGAAAGGTTGTTCCGCTTTCTTCATCATCTTCAGCATCGTTATAATCATAATCACCATAAATAGTTTGGCCCACCTTAGCATTTTCCGGATGGGTAATTTGCACATTGGTAGCATAAGGAGCAGTTGCGTAAATTAAAACCAAATATTCATAAGAATCTGTTCCAATTCCGGTTGAATATGCAGCACTACTTGTAACTGGATTCATATCTGAATCTTCCCCATATAATTGAGTTCTTACTTTAAAACTATTGTATTTAGGGCTATGAGTAGGGATAGAAGGCATAGTAAAAGTAAGAGTTTTTGTATTGAGAGCATCATTAGTTATTGATCTATTTTCTACTGGTATTTCATCACAATCATAATCGTTATATGAACTAGTACCTGTTCCATCATTATTAGTATACCAATAAACCCTAATTTTGTTATTAATACCACCAGCTTTAGAACCAATGGCAAGACCATCATCTCCAAATCCACTAGGTGTAAAACTGTAAGTTACCGTAATAGTATCACCAGGTTTTGCTTTTGTTGGGTCAGTATTATTGCTACTAATACCCACTGTGATAGGTCCAAAGCTTGCAGTTGAAAAAAGAAATGAGCTAACGCTAAGAAACAACAACATAAGAAGTAAGGATTTTTTCATTTTATCCTCCCGGATTAAGTGACTTTCTTATTAAAACCGATAAACAAATAATTTCCTCTCTGTTATAACAGAGTGAATTTAATGAACTTAGTATATTTTTACGCTTTTCCATTCTACTACTCTACTTTACCTAAATATAAGCTAAATCACCCTGCTATCTTTGTCAAGCAAAAAATAGAAAAAAAAGGACTTTTTAGAAAATAAAATCCCAAGACCTTGTCGGAATGATAGTTCTACCTCTATAATATTTTTCAATTTGACAAACCAATAGACCGAGAACGGCAGGATTTTTTTCTTCCCTTTATGATTTTTATCTATGTAAATGATGTCAGCTGCTCAATATATATTCTGATAAACTCTTATAATGTAATAGAAACAATGTATTCAGCATACGGATTGTTGAATATTAGCTCGGCAACCCATCTATTGTATAGACCGGATAATTTATTCTGCTGACTTATTAGAGCTTAAAATATATCAGCTTTTCAGATTTTTCGTCCTGTAAATAATCAACAATTTAGCTATCCTTCTTGAAAAAAACTAAAAAAAAGTTTGAGATTGATAGCAATATCAACAGTGAGGATAAAAAACAGCTCAGAGAAAGCAATGCAAAAAAAACTGGACAGAATTATGGCTATTCTTAATATGGCTATCTATGCTAAAAAACAAAGTTTCAAAAAGTATAAAACTTATAAGGTAAAGCGATGAAGAAGTTTTTATTAATGCTCTTTGTTCTGGCGGGGTTATCTGTTTTAGCAGCCAAGGTGGATTTAAATACAGCATCTTTGGCTGAATTAATGCAGTTGCCCATCACAGAGAAACAGGCAAAAGATATCTATGAATATCGGGAATTTGTGAAGATATTTGATGATATCTATGAACTTAAGCAGATTCCTTCCATTGATCAGGAAACTCTGGATCGTTTAAAACAAATGGCGGTGGTTTCTATCTTTGTAGAAACGGATGAAGCAGCAGTCCGCAGAGAAGAAATCAGGGATTTAATGGAGCGTGTTGACAGCAATGAAGGTGCTTCAGAAGGAATGGCAGATGTTTGGGAAGATTATTTAATGACCCCTCAGAATGTGAACAAAATGCTCTTTGACGATTTGATGAGTTTTCCCAATGTTTCTGGAATTGATGCTGTAGCTGTTTTAAAAAGAATTGCCCAGGGCGATACTATTGCCGATACAAGGGATTTACGCAATTCTACAGGCCTTTCCTATTATGGTTATACAAACTTGCGCAGTTATGTATATTATAAAGAACCACCGGTGAAGAACAGATTAATGTGTGATGCTTCGCTTTTATATTATACGCGCTATTTTGAAGAAGGGCAGTATGATATGCTGCATGAGAGTTTTCTGCGTAACGATTATAATGCTGCCAATGTTATCGTTCCCCATCTGAAAACCAATTCCTATTGGGGTTATTTTGGTTTGGATGAACTTGACCCGGATATTATGCTTAAGTTGAGAATGCGTTACGGAAATAATTACAAGCTGGGTTTTATGAATTACAAAGCCAAAGGGGAAGAGGATTTACTGAATTCGCAGGCGGAGGATATTTTAGCCGATTCCAAATGGTATGCCGGTTATGAAAATAACAATATGCCGGGCTTGTATAATTCCCGTTTGAAGGTTTACGCAGGAAATTATCGTGCAACTTTTGGTGAGGGCTTGGTGATGGAAAATACTGATTATTACAGTGCTCGTAAAACAGGTTTTGGTTTCAGTAAAAGAATATTGGGAATAACTCCTGACCTTTCCAGAACGCAGGAAAATTCTTTAAGAGGTGGAGCAGTGGAATATACAACCCCTCTTTTTGGAGTTACCGCTTTTGCTTCCGTGGATGATAAAGATGCCCTTACTTATGTAGATAAATATGGAAATGCCGTTATGCGGGATGAATATGGAAATGATATTTATACCGATAGAGATACGCTTTCTGTAAATTACGGGCATCAATATTATGTGGATGTAAACGGACAGGCAGTTTATAATTATGAAAATGGCAATGCTGTTCAGGGAGATAAGACCAAGGTCTTTTCCTTAGTCAATCCCACTTTGCGTTACGATGATGATACAATGCTGGAAGCGGAACAATATTTTAACAGTGAGATTTCTGCCGGAATGCCTTATGCGATGAATTATATTAATCTTGCTGCGCGTAAGGATATAGTGCAGGAGAAATTATGGGGAACTCATTTGCAGGTGAATCCTTTTTTGGGAACCAAGCTTGGGTTTACTACTTATACAGCTATTTATGATGATGCCTATTTTGTTGTTCCTACCTATAATAACTTATTGCAGACCCTTTTAAGAGATTCCTATTATTATTCCAAACTGGTTAAAAATATGAATGCTGAAATTAGTAATCTCTATAGCACTCAGACCGATAAATACACGCGTGATTATAGAAGAGTTATTGGTTTTGATGCTCAAACTGTGATTGGCAATACTTCTATTCAGGGAGAATATGCGGAACTTTCTGTTGACGGGGAAGATTTAAAGCTGGGAGATGACCCTAAGGCGTATCTTGTTTCGGCTCATACTCTATACGAAAACCTTTATTTTATTACTCTGTTCCGCAATTACGATGTGGCTTTTGATAATCCTTACAGCAACAGTTTTTCAGAGCATCAGCGTTTTGAAGATACTATTCTGGAAAAGAATATTTATGCTTTAACCAATCCTACAATTGCAGACCTATATCAGAATTCCAATCAGTCCCAACCCGAACGCGGGGTCTATTTTGAAACCCGTTACAAATTTAATAGATATTTTACAATCGGCAGAAGCTA
>JAGODU010000295.1 GCA_017998095.1 Prolixibacteraceae bacterium
GAAATGAAGTTGCAGAAAGATTGAATTATAAGACATGGAAAAGCTTGGACATATACATGAGAAGAAAGAACTTTATTTATGATAGCAGCCAAGAAAAATATGTACCGGTGGAAATGAGAGAGAAGAAAGAAAAAGGATTTAATCTACACTCTGCACCGGATAAAGTTAGAAAGGTAATTGAAGCTTTTGCTAAAGAGAATCCCGATCCAAAAGAAATCGCAAAGCAAGCGGGATTTAGTAGTCATAAAGAAATGGCAGAGTACATGAAGGTAAAAGGTTTTGAATGGAATGTTTATAGAAACAATTATATAAAAATCACAGGATTTAAGGAAAACGAAATTGACATAAAGCTTCAAGAAAGAGATGATGAAACTATTGAAGAATCGGCTGTTACGGAGTTCGTTCCTTTTATCAAATTTCTATATGATAAAAGGGAAAAGGTCTATCAGATAATAGATGGAGTTAGGGAAGATGGCATGATACCAAAATATGCGATTCCTGGACATTCAAGAAGTAAAGCTGTTTATATGAGCGACAAATTGGCTAATGCAGTAGGAGATTTTAGCAAAGAGAAGAATGTGACACAGCGAGAAATTATGGAAACCGCCTTAGTAGAATATCTACAGAAATATGGATTCAAGCAAGAAGTAGAGGCATTGCTCCAAAATCGCTCTTGGTAAAGCGCCATTTTTGTTACCACCATTGCAAAACCTTTGTATATTATATGCTAATGTAACATCTATTTTTTTGGCTTATTGCAGATGATATAGTAGTAAGTTATAAGCATATATAAGAAGCCCTAAAACCCTTGTGTTTACGCGGGTTACAGGGCTTTTTATTTTACATTTTAGTAGGATTTTGGGTGCTATTAGTATTGATCAAGAAGATCAGTTGCTGGAAAAGGGTTCAACGTTACAGCTAACAACAACTGTCAGCCCTGCAAATGCTACAAACAAAACAGTCGCTTGGTCTTCAAGTGATGAAACTGTAGCAACGGTAGATAACAGTGGAATGGTAACAGCAGTCGGAAAAGGCACGGCTACAATTACAGCAACCACTGTAGATGGAAATAAGACCGATACTATTACAATTACTGTGCCGATTGTTGTACAGGGTGTAGAGTTATTGAAAAAAGCAGTTCAGGAAGATGCCGATGACGGTGATGCCATCGTGTTGAGAGCCGGCAGGTACGAGCTTGATGAAACCTTAGTAATCACAAAAAGCATTAAGATTTTAGGACCTCAAGCTAATGTCGACCCAAGACCAAGTACAAACTCATCAAGAACAGATGATAATAACGAAGCCGTATTGACAGGTGATAAGGGGGATGAAAGTGATCCTGCTTCTCAGCAAGAAGCGAAAGACGCGGGATGGCTGGCTTCGATATTTGAAATCAGAGCCAACGATGTTGTCATTAACGGTTTAACCTTGGAGCGGACATACAATCATATCATTTATTCACAAACAGCAGATCCGACTGGCGGAGACGACAGAGCCTACGACATCACCGGGCTGCAAATCTTAAACAACATTGTCAGGCACGGCCGTGGCAACGAGGGCATCAAAATTGGCCGGTCGATCAATGCCTTGGTTCAATACAACTATGTCCATGATATCCTGTATCGCGGAGACGCCATCGAGGCGTACGATGTGAAAGGGTTCAGAATCTTGGATAACGAGATAGACGGCTGTAGCTCCGAAAACGGCAATATCCGGGTCAGCAACCGGGCTGGCGGTGAACCCGGGATTATACGCGGCAATATAATTAAAAACACCGATTATCACTTCGCTATTAATGTCGAGGATGGCAATGGTGATATTATAATAGATAACAACTTAATCGAAAATGCCAAAGCAGGCGGCATATTTGTTTACAAGAACAAAAGTATTTCTGAAGAAAACCCGACACTTATTGAAATAACCAATAACATAATCGACAATTATGCAACCGACCCGGTTCAGGGGACAAATTACAGAGAAACATATCTACGTGAATCTGCCTCTGCCATAGCAGTGAGTTATAATCTGAGAGAAGGTGTCCAACCGGTTGTTTCCATTACCGGCAATACCACAAGCAATGGTGCTGAAGGCAAGCCCGTGCTGGCTTTTGGTGGTGGAACCACTGACGCGGGTGCAATTCCAACAGACCTATCCAGGTTTACTATTAGCGGAAATACATTTGATAAACTTTTTGTCAAATACATCAAAGTTAACAAAGAAGGCGAAATAGACCTGCTGGATAACACTTGGCTCGGGATAGAGAACGAAAATGCTTATAATCTTATTAAAGGTACTGTTTACAATACCATCCAAGAAGCCATTAATAACGCAGAAGTAGGAGAAACCATTTTGGTTGCTCCAGGGATCTATGAAGAAGATTTAGATATAACAAAACCAATTACATTAAAACCTATCGTAAACGGTGAAAGTACAATAAAAGGAAACATTACAATACAAGCTGATAATGTTACTATTGATGGATTTAAAGTTGAAGAAACAGATACTACAGCTCCGGTTATTCATATAATCGATTCAGATGATGTAAATATAATCAATAATACTGTAATCGCTCAAGGATATGCCAGCATTGGAACTTCAACCGGACCGGCAAAGATTACAGGCAAAATTTCCGGGAATACCGTAACCGGTATGATCATGGTTGGAACAGACGGTGCAGTGGAAGTCAGCAACAATAATGTGACATTGACATCGGCTTCGACAGAAGGAATATGTTTCTATCCAATCGGTTCAACAGCAGAGATTACAGTAACAGGGAACACTGTTGGTGATGTGACTGAAGGAAATGTTCAGATTAAAGTAAATGAAAGACCAGCATCAGTCAATGAAAAAACAACCGCAGTAGAAATGCTTGCAGCTATTACAGCAGATAACAATGGAGCAACCGCAGAGCTTGCTTGGTTATCAGATAGCATTGCCGTGATCGGTGCTACCGGATATTTAACACTCCAAGCAGCCATCGATGCAGCGGTAGATGGAGACACCATCAATATTCTCGGGGATTGCACTCTTATAGGTGCCACAGCTAACAACAAGGACCTTACTTTTGTGGGTAACAGTAGTAAGCCAAAAATTGAATTTCCACAAGGAAAAGATCAACCCAATTATCAGACTTATTACGGTTGTGAGTTTACATTTGAAAACTTGACGTTACAGTGTGAGCCTGACAAAAACTATCAGGGAATCCAGCCCGATAAAGTGATAGCAAGAAACTGCGTGATTAATGGTAAGTTTTGGGGTTATGCAAAGGATCTTGAATTTACAGATTGCATCTTCAATCAAGAAACCTCATATAATATTTGGACTTATGGTTCCAATGCGACATTTAAAGATTGTAAATTTTATAGTAAAGGTAGGAGCGTGCTTATATACAACGAAGGTGCAACAATGAATAATCCTGCAGAGATTAAATTTAATAATTGTGAATTTTATGCGAGTGAAAAATATGAAGAAAAGGCAGCTATAGAAATATCAACATATGCTTATCCTCATCAAGCAGGAAGCTTCAATGTTGAAATCAATAATTGCTCTGCAACAGGTTTTGACACAAAAACCAAAGCAGGAGGAGTTGTTTTATCTGCAGGTTTAGCAAACCTTAAAGAGATTGGTGTTGGAAGACTTTTAGTCAATATCGATGGCGAAATAGTATATTGCGATTTTAACATCATAAACAAAACACAAATTAAAGGCTATAACACTATCAAGGAAGCAATTGATGAAGCAATGGCAGGAGATGAAATATTTGTATCTGCAGGAACCTATGATATTAATACAATCACATTAACAAAACCTATTTCAATCATAGGTGAAGTAGATGAACAAGGAACAAAATTAACAAAAATTACTGGTGTTTTTGGTGTAGCATCAGACGAGGTAATAGGAACAACATTATTTAAAAACCTGGAATTTACAACAGTATCTAAACCTATATTATTAGGAACTGCAGACGGTCAGAAACTTGATGAGATTGTTATTGATGGAGTTGTCTTTGCCGGACACAATACAACCAAATATAGGACGCTTGGC
>JAGODU010000296.1 GCA_017998095.1 Prolixibacteraceae bacterium
CCTGGTAAACTTCGACTGAATATCTTTAAAATAAATGGGAGAAGGTATATTATCAATCAACAGCTGTAACAAATCTCTTTCAGCCTTTATCCTGTGCTCTACCCTCACCATCTTATCAACGTTCCTTGTGATTCCAACAGTGCCAACAACTTTGCCTCCATCATCAAAAATAGGAACTTTCGATGAACTCATCCATCTGAAGTTACCGTCTCTGGTGCCAACATATTCAAGTTTGCTTATTGGTTTGCCATCGAAGATTATTCTTTGTTCAACTGAATAAGCCTCTTTTGAATGTTCTATATTGAAAAAGTCAAAGTCTGTTTTTCCGATTACATCTTCAGCAGAATTCATACCGCATAGCTTAACCTGAGCCTTGTTAACCTTAACAAATTTGCTGTCCTTGTCTTTGAAATAAATGGTATCGGTAATATTATCCATTAAAATTTGAAGAAGATTATGATCAGAAAACATAGATCCGTTTTTCTCCTGCTCATTCTTGTCAAAAATCTTTTTTGAAAGATTTATAATATTCGACAGATTGTATAATGTGATATCGTAAGGTAAAAAATAATCTACAAAATGTTCAACCTTCAAATTAAGAGCATCATTATCAATCGCAAAAACATAAACAATGAAGTTATTCTCCCTTATTTTATTTATATGCTGAATAATGATATCAAGGGCTTTTCTGTTTAAGAAAATAATTGATTGCTTTTTAAAATTATTAGAATCTGATAAATAATTCTCAGGTGAAGTCTCGTTGATAATTATCGAATCACTTATCTCAGAACTTAAAAGCTCTAACTTTTTATAAAACTTATTGTCGCTAAACAATTGAATTAGCCGCGCCATACAATCTTTCCGGGTTTATTAAATTGCCCGCAAAATAATAAATATTCATATTAATTAAAATTTTAAAACAAGCATATTATTCAGATTTTGACTAATATGCATTTTGATTGGATAATTATTCATTTATCAAAATTTTCATCCTATAATATATAACTTTCATCAAATCAATTTATTAGTTCGTCAAAAATACCTTTTGAAGAAAATTCCACGGTCAGGATTTATAATATCCGGCTAGTTTATAAGGCCATTACGGACTTCAAATTCATCGTCATTGCGAGCGAAGCGTGGCAATCTGTCCATTAGAACAACAGATTGCTTCACTTCGTTCGCAATGACGTAACTAACAGCAGCGCAGCTGATTAACAGAGCGAAGCGATAACGGACGAAGTCCTATTATCCGCGAAGCGGAAACACCCCTTTCATCCTCAGGTATTCAATAATCCTTTCAATATTTTCTTCATTTCCGGGGGTGCATATAAGAGAAGGATTAACAGGGGCTTCATATATAGCATCCTTTCCGGGGAGGTTGTCAATTAAGCCTTTATCAAACATTTCGTAAAGGTCGGGACTATTCTTCATACAGTAATCAGTGTCCGCATCCAGATAAACAAGATGAAACCTTTCTTTGCCGATTAAATCGGCTACCTGATTTCTCATGTTTTCATCCGGAGAGATAAAGGAGCATATTGTAATGATTCCCTGGTCGTTAAGGATTCTGCAGATATGAGCTACCCTTCGGAGGTGTTCAGCCCTGTCGGCCGGCGAATGGTCAAGTTCGCGGGAAAGACCTGACCTGACAGTGCTGCCATCGAGTAAAACAACATTAGCTCCCAGATCGAAAAGTTCCTTTTCAAGGAGGTAGGCCATAACATTCTTGCCGGAACCATGTAGTCCGGTAATCCAGATTGTCTCACCCTTTTGATTATACCTTTCTCGTCGCTCTTTGTCGGAAATGAGGCATTGTCCATTTTCAACCTTTCGATGTATTTCAGAATCAGCTATTACTGCCGACAATCGTGTGGCAGATATATCTGTAATCATTCCTGCTGCACAGGTGTTATGAGTAATGGGGTCTATCAGAATAAAAGAACCTGTAATCCTGTTTTTTGAATACGTATCAAAGAACAAAGGCTTGACGCTTGTAATTGCTACCTTACCTATGTCGTTAAGATTAAAATTATCACTTTCTGTTTTCTTTAAAGTGTTGATATCAATATTGTAGATGACACTAGCGATGCGGGCACGGGTGATATTGGTGTTGTTTTTGATATAATACTGAACACCCTTTTCCATGGCCTTTTCATCCATCCAAACAAGGTTTGCTTCAAAATGACGTTCGATATGTGGCAGGTTATCGGGGTGAACAATCATCTCTCCCCTGGAAATATCAATTTCATCTTCGGTTGTTATGGTTACTGATTCGGCAGGACCGGCACTGTCAGGCTCACCGTCATAAGTTACAATCGACTTAACAACAGATGTTTTCATGGAAGGGATGACAGTTATAGTATCGCCTTTTGAGATTACTCCTGAAGCTATCCTTCCGGCAAAGCCCCTGAAGTTATTTCCCGGGCGGTTGACATATTGAACAGGGAATCGCAGGTCGTCATAATTGCGATCACTGGTGACATGAACATTTTCAAGAAATTCAAGAAGGCTCTTGCCATGATACCATTTCATGTTTTCAGAAACTTCAATGATATTATCACCCTTGAGGGCACTTAGTGGTATGCACTCAACCTCGGTAATATTAATTCGTGAAATCAAAGATTTGTATTCAGAGCATATTTTGTTGAAGATATTATTGTCGTAATTTACAAGATCCATCTTGTTGACTGCCAGAACAACGTGTTTAATTCCAAGCAGGGAAACGATGAATGTATGCCTGCGTGTTTGGGTCAGCAGACCCTTTGTTGCATCGACAAGGATAATAGCCAGATTGGCAGTAGAAGCACCGGTAGCCATATTACGGGTGTACTGTTCATGTCCGGGACAATCGGCTATGATAAACTTTCTTTTTTCAGTAGAGAAATATCTGTAAGCCACGTCAATTGTTATACCCTGTTCACGTTCTGCCCTCAGTCCATCGAGAAGCAATGCATAGTCGATATTATCACCTGCATGGCCGGTACGTTTACTGTCTTTGATAAGGGCAGAAAGGTGGTCTTCATAAATTGATTTGCTATCAAATATTAGCCGGCCGATGAGGGTTGACTTGCCGTCGTCGACTGAGCCTGCAGTGAGGATGCGAAGGAGGGAGGAGGCTTCGCCCGGTTGAACCGCTACGCTGTTGTTGGAGCTTCGCTCTTTGGAAAGCGAAGCTTTCGTTAGAGCTGTGCTCTGTTGGACGACTGTATCGTCTGTTGGTGCTGTGCACGTTGAACGCTTCACGGTTTTGGGAGTTATGTTGTTTTCCATTTTTTCTCTACAAAAGTGATAAAGTGGTTTAATCGGATTTCTAGTTCATCAAGTCGTTTACATATTTCATTCCAGTCGGTATTAGGTTGCATTGTGTCAAGAAATTCGGATTGAGATTTTGATTCAAGTAATGAGGCATTTGAATATATGAGAAATTTAACAAAGTCATTTTTATATTTTCTTCTACCATAGCCCTCTGCAATATTATCCTTAATTGATTGGCTGTAACGACAGATCTGGCTTCCCGTTTCATGGTTTTCACTATTAGGTAAATTTAAACTACGATAGACAATTGGAAAGATAATTGATATATCTCCAAATCCTTCAAACTTATCATGGGGGAATATTTTTAAAATAAAATCCAAAGTATAAAAAATAATATTCCCTTCCAATTATGTCAATAAAAATAGCAGCATTTTTAAACCTGGTCAACCATCACCACCATTCCAACGATGTGAGGAAACTATTGTTTTATAGGGTCATTGGGAGCGTAGCGCGGCAATCTCATCTACAAATGGACAGATTGCTTCGTCGTACATCCTACCAATGACAGATTTATATTCTTTCACATTCTCATGTTGCTGAAATAATTAGTTGGAACTCACAACTACTGTGATAACAACCAATCAACTTTTAATAAAGGACAATTTTCTCGTTAATCAGGGCTAAAGCCCGTTATAACTATTGCTCGTTGTTACCCCGGCCTAAAGGCCAGGGTTAATAAGAAGGAGGAAGC
>JAGODU010000297.1 GCA_017998095.1 Prolixibacteraceae bacterium
AGCTTATTGAGAACTTCTCTGGCATATCCGTTAACAATCATTGCAACAGCATCTTCGGTTGATATACCTCTTTGATTGCTGTAAAAAATCTGGTCTTCACTGATTTTAGAAGTTGTTGCTTCATGTTCAAGGACTGCAGTTTTATTGGCACATTCAATATATGGGAAAGTATGTGCACCGCATTTGTCGCCCATAAGTAATGAATCGCATTGAGAAAAGTTACGTGCATTTTCAGCATTTTTGCTAACTCTTACAAGTCCCCTGTATGAATTACTGCTAAAGCCGGCTGATATACCTTTAGAAACAATAATGCTTTTAGTATTTTTCCCTATATGAACCATTTTAGTTCCTGTATCAGCTTGCTGGTGGTTATTGGTTAGGGCAACAGAGTAAAATTCTCCGCTTGAATTGTCACCAAGCAATACGCAACTTGGATACTTCCATGTTATTGCTGATCCTGTTTCTACTTGAGTCCATGATATTTTTGAGTAGTCGCCTTTACAAATGCCTCTTTTAGTAACAAAGTTATAAATACCACCTTTGCCATTTTTATCACCAGGATACCAGTTTTGAACAGTGGAATATTTTACTTCGGCGCGTTCCATTGCAATAATTTCAACGACAGCAGCATGCAATTGATTTTCATCACGCATGGGAGCGGTACACCCTTCCAGATAAGAAACATAACTATCGTCGTCGGCAACAATCAGAGTTCTTTCGAATTGTCCGGTATTGGCAGCATTAATCCTGAAATAAGTTGACAGTTCCATTGGGCACCTTACTCCTTTTGGTATATAGCAAAAAGAGCCATCACTAAAAACAGCAGAGTTCAGTGCTGAAAAGTAATTATCAGCATAAGGAACTGCGTTGCCAAGATATTTTCTTACAAGGTCGGGGTATTCACGTACTGCTTCGCTGAATGAACAAAAGATAATCCCTTTTTCAGCAAGTGTTTCTTTAAAGGTTGTCTTAACTGAAATGCTGTCCATTACTGCATCAACAGCTACTCCTGTAAGATGTTTCTGTTCTTCTAGCGGAATGCCCAGCTTATTAAATGTATCAAGTAATTCAGGATCAACCTCATCAAGACTTTCAAGTTTCTTCTTCTGCTTTGGAGCTGCATAGTAAATTATATCCTGATAATCAATTGGCGGTATTTTCAAATAAGCCCAATCCGGAAGCTTCATTTCAAGCCATTTACGATAAGCCTTCAAACGAAAGTCTAGAAGCCATTCAGGTTCATCTTTCTTTGAAGAAATTAATCTGACAACATTTTCATTAAGCCCTTTTTCAATTGTTTCTGTCTCAATATCAGTAACAAAACCAAACTTATATTCTTCACTTGTTACTTTATCGAGGATTTTATCCTGTTGGCTCATATAACTAAAATTAAATCTTAATGTAATTCTAACAAATAAAACGTCAGACGGTTTAATAAATGTTGCAAAGATAGCAAAGTAGTCTTATTTTTGACATCTTCAATTTACAATTCACATATTAACAACATTGCTGAAATGACTGATAAAGAACGAAAAGTAACACCTGTTTCCGAACTTGGCGAATTTGGATTAATTGAAAGGATAACCGGAAAACTTAAAATTAAAAATAAATCAACACTAAAAGGAGTGGGTGATGACGCTGCTGTTCTTGAATTTGAGGATAAGAAAATTGTTGTAACTACAGATCTTCTTACCGAGGGAGTTCATTTCAACCTTATGTATGTTCCATTGAAGCATTTGGGTTATAAATCCGTAATTGTAAATCTCAGCGATGTGGCAGCAATGAATGCGACACCAACCCAAATAACAGTTTCAATAGCTATATCTTCTAAATTTTCAGTAGAATCTATAGAAGAGTTATATGAAGGTATATATATGGCATGTGAAAAGTATGGAGTAGATTTAATCGGAGGTGATACAACCTCTTCGCTTACAGGTTTGACGATTAGCATTACTGCAATTGGAATAGTCAATTCAGATGATGCAGTTTACAGAGAAGGGGCAAGGAAAAACGATCTTATTTGTGTTACAGGTGATTTGGGGGGAGCTTATATGGGGCTTCATCTTCTTGAAAGAGAAAATGAAGTTTTTAAAGTTAATTCGAAAATTCAACCAAAACTTTCCGGGTATGATTATATTTTGGCAAGGCAGTTAAAGCCTGAAGCAAGAACAGATATGAAATTCAAATTCAGTGAATTGGGGATAAAACCTACTTCAATGATTGATGTCTCCGATGGGTTATCTTCAGAAATAAAACATATATGTAAGAATTCAGGAGTGGGAGCGAAAATCTATGAAGATAAAATTCCAATGGATAATGAAACAAAGAGGATGGGTGAGGAGTTGAATATTAATCCCATTGTAGCGGCATTAAACGGAGGAGAAGATTATGAGTTATTATTTACTGTTCCTCTTGAAGATCATGATAAAGTAAAAAATCATCCTGATATTACGGTAATAGGTCATATTGCCGGAGCTGAAGAAGGTGTTTGCCTTGTTACATCCGGAGGATCTGAAATAGAAATAACTGCTCAGGGTTGGAATCCTCTCAAATAGAAAATCTTTATTATTGAATAAACTTCCTGAGCAAAGATTATTGAAAAATTGAAAGGTGAATTCTTATTTATTTAAAGAATTCACCTTTTTAAAATTTAGATTTCTTTATAGACAATTGCATTGATATTCATACCTGCACCAACAGAAGTGAATATTAAGTTGTCACCACTCTTAATCCTGTGATTTCCTAATTTATTCTTTTTTATCAGGTCATACATCGTTGGAACTGTTCCTGCAGAAGTATTTCCAAGAAAACTGATAGTCATAGGCATTATTTCATCGGTAGTGCCCTGTGTTTTGTATAGTTTCATAAGTCTTTGGCAAATGGCTTCATCCATTTTTTCATTTGCCTGATGAATAAGTACTTTATTGATATCAGCAAGAGTCAGGCCGGCTTTGTCGATAGCTTCTTTAGCTATAGCAGGAACTTTCTGTAATGCATACACATATACCTTATGACCTTCCATCCTTATATATTTTTTACTTTTATCGTGCCATGGATTTAAAGATGGAGTCATTGTAAGAATATCAGCCCAATCAACAGAATCTGTTCTTTCAGCATGAGAAAGAATACCAACCGGAGTAGAGCTTTTTAAACCTTCAACAATTACTGCACCAGCTCCGTCGGCAAAAATCATACAATCACGGTCAAAAGGATCTCCTACACGAGATGTAACATCTGCTCCTATAACCAGCCCTCTTTTGTAAGTACCTGATTTAATAAGGGCGTTTGCAACAATCATTGATTGTACCCACCCGGGGCAACCTGCAAGTATGTCAAAACAGGATATTGAAGGCTTTACTATTTTCAAAAGTTGTTTAACCCTTGCAGCAAGATTTGGAATAAGCATACTGGAAGTAGTCCCGGCTTCAATATCTCCGAAATTATGTCCAAAAATGATAAAATCCAGAGAGTCAGGAATTATACCTGAGCTTTCAAGAGCATCTTTAGCAGCAAGATATCCAAGATCGGAAGTCATCTGATCATCAGCTGCCCATCTGCGTTCTCCTATATTTGTAATTTCATAGAATTTTTCAATAATTTCCTTATTAGGCTTGTCGAAAACATTTCCGTCTTTAGGGTCAAAAAACTTATTATTCATAAAGTCATCGTTAGTGACGACTTTCTCAGGGATATAGCTTCCCGATGCGATAATTGTAGTATAAATTTCTTTATTCATAGATAAATATGTCTCACTGAAGTTTTTTAGTATATCTTTTTAGTTCAACGGTATCTCCGTCAAATTCTGCATAAGAAAAGAAATTGAACCATTCACCAAGCATAATAAACTCTGCCCCGGATTCGATTTTTTCTTTAAGTAAAATATGACGGTGCCCGAAGATATAATAGTCAATGTTGTTATTTTTCGAAAAGTCATTAGCAAATTTTACTGCTGATTCATTATTAAAATCGTTTGAATATTCAGGATCAGTGCC
>JAGODU010000298.1 GCA_017998095.1 Prolixibacteraceae bacterium
TATTACAATAAGGCCTAATAAAGCAAATATCTTATCTGGACTATTCTTATATTTTGTATTTTTATATGTCGAATATAGTGTAGCAATAACAATAACTATAGAAAAAAAATATATATCATAGTGGTAAATATTATCTTCCATTTTTCCTCTTTTTTTTCTCCCAAAAAATAATCAATCAAACATATGAGATAATTATACTACGGATTAATTTTTTCGCCCGTGGGCCGGAGTTCCGGGCGATTTTTTCTTGGGTACGTATTGCTGCTATCGGTAAATTGTATGAGTAGTGGCAGATTGCGTGGTAGTTTCCTGTCAAACCGCTACGCAGTTTGAGCGGGCTATAAATATTGATTGACATTTTTCACTTCAATAAAAGCGGATAAGTAGTTATAGGGTATAATAATGTCTTGCATGATCCTAACTTTTTAGCTATTATATAGTTCGGAACAAAAACATAATAGAAAGAAGGTAGATCATGCAAGACACTTCCAATATAATCCAGCTCGAAGACATAGTCAATTGTTTTTTTACAGTCAACGATTCAACGATTTGATTCTCAGATCGCTGACCTATTCAAGGTTTTTAGAATAGCTGATCTACTGGATGGATTACGAATCCGGAAATGATGTGGAGTCGATACCGTGAATTTGGTATTTGCTTTGCTTCTCTTTGCTCTTTAGCCCCCCCCCCCTGCATCTTTTCAACGCCGGAGCAGAGGATGAGCGAAAGTGTTTCCTCATGACAATAAGTCTGCTCCACAGCGTATGCATTTATTCATCGGAATGTATCCTACATCAACGGGGAACGCGTGAATACGATATTCATCATCGTGAATGACAACTTTTATTCCATTTGTATTGTATAGGACCCTGCCATCCTTAATCGCGGAACCATTGTCATAGCCAGCATGTAAGATTAGATTAGTTCTGCCATGGTCGTCTATTTCACAGCACCCCGATACCGAGGTGTCAACAATCTGATCTTCATACTTCTTGAATTCCGGGTCATCAAAAATCGAGATTAGCGATGGGCTATTCGCCGGTATGGTGTGCTTGACAAACTTGCCAAGTTGATAGCCTGTGCCAGAAAAATTGGGTGGCGCCTCATCATCTGCAGTTGGATACAATGAATCAATCATTTTCAGTTCATTTGCACATTTGTTACAGTAGTAGGTAGGCATGTTCGGTATTCCATTCTTCACAAACCTTGAATAGTATAAAAGCCTTTAAAATTAGCACTTCCACCCCAATAAAATTTATACGATGTTAGGCCACGTTTATTTTTTGATATTGTATTTCTCTTTTAATCTGACAATTACCTCAGTGCTCACCCAAAAAATATCATGGTCAAAATCGGGGAAACCTGAACGTGTTAATCGGGTAAAGAAAAGATATTTTCCATCAGGTGATAGGCCTGGTAACCGTTCCTCTTTAACAGTATTTATTGGCTCTCCCATATTGATGGGTTCTGTCCAAGTATCTGTATCAATGTTATGGAAACTAATATATAAATCCCCACCACCAAGACTACCTTTACGGTTAGAGGTAAAAATCAGGTAGCTCTCGTCGGGTGCGATTAAAGGAAACAAGTTATTATAGGGAGATAGGTTGATATTATCTGGCAATAATTCCAGCTTGGTATATTCACCATTGACAAGTTTTATCCGAAAGATTCTACTTTCTTTAATCAGCTCTTTTCCTCCAGCATCTCCATTAAAATAGAATGTGCCGTTGTGAGTAAACGAGAAACTGCCAGCACCCTTTATTTCCGGGAAGCGAGCTACAATGTCAAGCTTTTGGGGATGACTCCAATCATTGCCCTGTTTATCAATAAAATATGGGCCATCAGTTTTTTTGTCTGGATATAATCCCGGAAAATAGAGTCGTTTACCGTCAATGGAAAAATTAGGCCCACCATAATATGGTGTAACTTCCGGAACAGTCCACCTGCCTTCAACACAGCGCATGGTCATACCCCAGGAAGTCCATTTTTCGTTACTGGTTTTCGGACTCCTTACAACCCACCAGAACACTTCCTTTCCATCAGGAGAAAATGTTGGAGCACTATGCTCAATAAGGGAATCAGTTGAAACAATCCCCGGCGCAAAAACTAATGGTGTGTCTCCCGGAGCGGTTTGGCCTAAATAATCACCGTATAAATCTGTGAATTCTTGTCCAAATGAAGATTTGATAATTAAAATCATTACAATAATTAAAAATCCTTTTTTCATAATTTCCAATATTGGTTGAGAGAGTTTTTCTTAAATGTGGCCTAACGTTTGCGTATATCTGTTGTTTTACGGAGCGTAGCGGAGCAAAATATGGGTCGAGCGACGGCAGGAGCGAGCCAGATATACGCTGTTGTGCGAAGTTGCTGGGCGATTTATTAAGAAATTTATGTTTGCCGGATTGCGTTTCATATTTTAGTCCTTTTCAAACTTGCCCCAATTGTACTTTACCACGATAGTGATTTTATTTCCTTATTCTGTATCTCAAAAAGCATTTTATCTAAATTCCCGCCTTCAGTTTTATACGCCACAAAAATCTCATCTGCCATCTCAATCATTATTTTATTTCGCATATTGGCATTTTCTTGGGTAACTCTATTATTTCTTTCTTCAAAAGGACTTACTATCAGCAGCCTCTTTTTCTCTACCTCTCTTAATAAATCAGCAGGTATTTTTTTCATCAATCCTCTAGCCGGTACCAGTATTATGGGCTGTGTCCCTTTTAAAAGAATATCAAAAACATCCTTTTCTATCTGGCTGTGAAAACCTGGAATGACACAATCGCCGGCATTTTTACGTTCATTGGCCCAGTCGGGAATTTTCAAAATAATATCGGATGGGCATTTACGGGAACAAAAAAAAGCCGTTTTTTTGTTTTTGAGTATGTCTTGATTGCCGGGGTAATTCATTTTTTCTTTTTACTGGTTATTTTGTCTTCTATCGATTTGATATCCAGGTCATCCTTGGCGTCAGCTTCAATCAGTGCTGTTTTTTTTCTGCGGGAATTGAATTTCTCGTACATTTCCGCTACAAATTTTTCCATCTCTTGATTACTAACTGTTCCGGCAGATGAAAGTATTTTTTTTTGACATGATTTTATGATTTAGTTAAAATTAGATACTCAAGTATGCAAAATCAATCTTATCTCGCTCATGTTTGCTCTTCTGCTCCTTCTTCTCAGGAAACAGCAACCAATACACATCCTGATCATCCATATCCCGGATGGCATCGAAGGTTATGCCTGACTTTTCATACCGTTCCAGGTAATCTTTGACCGTATTTTTCGATATCCTGCAACTGCGGGCTATTCCTTTCCGACTCAAGCTACACTTCTCCGACAATCGGATGATCTCTTTGATCTTTCTCATCGATATCCTTTTCCCTGACATTATCACTATCTCCTTTCAGATTCAGCTTTCGAAAGTAATATTAATAATAATGATTTACAAAATCAACACGCCTAAATCCGGTTCATTCTGCCCCCCCTATCCGGTTTTTCGACCGTTTGGGGGTCAGTATCATCCGGATTGGAGGGTCAGCTTCGCCCGGATTCTCCAAATGATTCCATTGTAAAGAAACTTTTTACATTAATTTTCATTACTTCTTTTTGTCTTTAGGTGTATGTTTAGTTTATCAATTTCTATCAACATTACTATTTTTTAAGAGCGGTTTTTCTGCATTACGCATAACGCGTGGAAACAATGCGCGCCGACGCCTTATGATGATGGAGCTTGTTCATTTTCTGATCCATTTGCTTTCCCTTCAATTCGGCCTCAGCTCTTCAATGCGTTTTGCAAAGGGCATCCACCACATACCGCCGGTAACATAAAAAAGGTACTGACCGTCTGGTGATATTCGAGGACTTAGTCCTCCTTTTTCAATCGATCCGCCTTCAGCCATCACCGCCGGCAACCAATTCCCCGATGAATCTTTGTAACTGATAAAGATTCCGGAATCTTCAGGGCCATTCAGAA
>JAGODU010000299.1 GCA_017998095.1 Prolixibacteraceae bacterium
AAGCGGGATACCGGTCAGACCTTATATATCCTGGATGAGCCTACGACGGGGCTTCATTTTGAGGACATTAGGTTTTTGTTGCACGTGATTCAGAGCCTGGTGGACCGTGGTAATACAGCGATTGTGATCGAGCATCACATGGATGTGATCAAAGTGGCTGATTATATAATCGATGTGGGATTGAATGGAGGTAAGGAGGGTGGTCGCATAGTGTGTTCGGGTACTCCCGAGTCTGTCGCTAGCCACCCAACTAGCCATACAGGCGCCTTTTTGAGGCAGGAGTTATATAATTGATGTCTCGATAAAAGTCAAAAAAAAACCACCTACCGCTTACACAAGAAGGGATCCGCATAAGAAGAAGCAGGTGGTCATTGCATAACACCCAAAAAAGAACTAATGATTCTTATATAAACATCCTAAACTTCAGTTAGGATGGTATTTTCTGTTAAATTATCAATCTAGAACCCTTCGTAATCGTCACCAATGATACCGAGCACACAGAGTATAATTTGAATAGCAGCCATGATAAGTTTGTTTTTGTTGATACAAAATTACCTATCCAGTGATCTTAAGCCAGCAACAAAAACAGACTAAATTCCACATGGCTAATAGCAGAAAAAAGCATATTATATACTTTCAAATAACTGTTTATCAAATAATTACAATCTGAAATGCTCTAAAAACCTTATTAGTCTCTTCGGCAGTGTAAAGATGGGGTGGTATTATGCAGTATTCAATAAAATTATTCAATGATTTTTACAGCACAAAATCAAGGTAATTCTATTTATTAAATATATAAATAGCTGTTTTTTAGAAGATTGAACATTGTAATGAAGCAAAAAAAAAGGCTTTTTAATTAAATTTAACCCCTAAAAGAGACTGAAATCACCAAATTGTAGGTTCTGAAGCTCCTTACATCCTATTAACACAAACGCTTTACTTCCTTAAATAGCGATTTTCTAGGACTAACTTATACCCTAAAGAGAATTTTGATTCTTGCTCAAATGGCACTTGAAAGACCGGTTTGTCTTACTAAGAATACTACATCCTATTAAGGGATCATTCAACCCAATGATTAGCAAGGCTTATTTCCAAAGCGTTTCAATATCTAATTGAATTATTATACCACTATTGGAATTGTTTCAAATTACCTTCTCCAAGTTTACAGTTTTAAGAACAAACAATCAGTTGGTATTTAATCAGAAAGAACATGTCAAGATGGTTTTCAATTTTCCTGGTGGAATTGGTGGATGAAAGTATATTGCAAAACCTAATCATAACAAATAGTACTAAATATAAAAACAGAATGTGCTGTATCTTTGGGCAATAATGGCCAATATTCCCTTGATAAATACAGTGCAATCGTTTCTTCTTCATCCGATTTGCAATTCTTGTGATCACTCCAAAACAAAGAGATCAATAAAAAAGTAATCGGGAAGAGAATTGAAGCTAATTGAGTTGATTTCATTGTATATAAATTTATGAACGTAAAGAATTAAGAACCATGTAAATGAATAAACATGTAAATTGACTGGTCTCAAATCATTATTGAAACCTTAATACATGATATTAATTTGCATTGCAAATAGATGAAAAAGCAAACCTCCTGTTTTGCTTTTTATAATATACATTGACTTTTCAATGAAGACCTAGATTAGCTCACTTACCATTGTCTATTCCAAATAATCAACTTTTCAGTCCTTTAAGTTTCAGACAAGATCGTCCCAAGTGTAAAGAATACATCTTACACTGCTTTTGCATGAAAAAATCAACCATTTCTAGGTATAGGCAACAAAGCCAAATTCAAATTATTGGCCTATAATTTGCTCATTATCAATTATTAATACGATCCCAAGAGCTCCAGAATTAAGTACTTATGTTATTGATATAAAGTTCTCAGTATTCTTTTTTCGTGAGAAGAGGAAAAGAGAATTATGTTTACACTTAAAAAGGATCATAATTCTATAAAATAAAAACATATTATATTGATTGTGAACATATTAACAACTTAGCTCTAATGAAAACTTTATACGAACTTGCAAAGTTAAATAATAAGCATAGGAGAGTAATTGATTCACTTATGCCATTAACAGAGGATAGTCCTTTAAAGAAACTTTGTGAAATCACATTTTCAGAAGAAGAGCTAGAGGACAATGAGTGTATGTTTGCTATTTATGGGAAAAAGAATATTTCAGCCTTTTCAAGACTAAAAACAAGATTAAAAGATATTCTCCTTCAGGCATTTATCTTACAACATAACAATCTTGAGCCAATGGACTCAAGAACAAATGAATCGATAATTGGATATAGACATGCTTTTGTTGCCAGGCTATTAACTATAAGAAGATCAAGTCTTGGAATAGACATGACTGAGAAAGCGATTGTTAAATCAATGAAGTATCACTCTGCGGAAAGCGTATTATTTCAAGCAAGAATCCTGGTAAGTTATTTTGGACAAGCAGAGTATAACAAGTACAAATTCCATAAGTACTCAGCTATACAAGAAAAATATTTTTATTATTATAATTGGGAAGTAAAAGCCGAAAGATATTACGCAGAATTACAAAGAGGTCAGCTGCAATCATTAGCAAATCCAAGCGAGGATACTATTGAGCGTGCCAGGAAGTACACTGAAGAACTTGAAAGCATAATCGATATACGAACTTTTAATTTCTTGCTTAATAAGTACAAAGTAAAATCAGCATATTTAGAATACACCAAAGACTATAAAGCTTTGTTAGAATTGTCCGAAAAGACATATAAGGACTTTAGCATACCTGAATATAGATCGAATGTAAATCTCGCTGTTATAAACTTAAGAAGAGTTTATGCATTGATTCAGGCTGCTCGATACAATGATGTCATCTCGTTTGGTAATAAGGATTTGAACAAATTAATGAATGGTTCTCTTGGTTGGTACCTAATTGCTCATTACACATTGAAAGCCCAATTGTATAGTGGAAATTATAAAAATGCTGTAGAATTGATAGCACAAATGTTAGAAAATCCTAGATTTCCAAAAGTGCAAGAAAACTTCAAAGAAATATTCTATACAACATTAGGGTATATCAATCTTATTGTAGATTCTGGTTTGGCTGGTGATCCAAAAGACCTACATAAAAAACTCCCTGAATTCAAACTCGGAAAATTCCTTAACACCACCCCTGTCTTCAGCAAAGACAAACGAGGCATCAATGTCAGTATACTCCTCATGCACATTGCATTCCTGCTACAGCGAAAAGACTATAATGCCATTATCGATCGCATCGACTCACTCAATCAATACGCCTACCGCTATCTACGGAAAGATGATTCCTTCCGGAGCAACTGCATGATCAAGATGGTGATCCAGATGACCAAGGCTGACTTTAATCCGATACGTACAGAACGCTATACAGCCGACCTACGAAAGCAACTTGGCCATGTCACCCTCGCCGGATCCGGCGAAAACATCGAAGTGGAAATCATCCCCTTCGAAGTCCTCTGGGATATCATGGTCAAAGCTCTCTGATTTTCCCACCCCATTCCTGTTATTTCCCGCTAAATACCCTTCCTTCAAGGTTTCTTCCTATTTTAGTGAATTCATCACCACATTTAAATCAGCGGTGACTACCAACTGAAAGAGAAAATGAGACCAAGAAGCCTCGTCAATACATCGATCTCATACTACCTTTCCTATCTGTATGCCCGACTGCAAGCCCGTGAAAAAAACATCCACGCCCTCCAGGACGCCACCCTCAAATCCCTGATCCAGAAAGGCAAACGCACCGAAACCGGCAAGGAATTCGGATTCCCGACCATCAAAAACTACAGTGACTTCGCCCGCCAGGTCCCTGTCCGCAACTACGACGCGATCCGCGAGCATATACAGCGCATGATGGAAGGCCAGACCAATATCCTCTGGCCCGGCCTCGTCACCTGGTTTGCCAAATCGTCCGGCACCACCGCCGACAAGAGCAAGTTTATCCCCGTCACC
>JAGODU010000300.1 GCA_017998095.1 Prolixibacteraceae bacterium
GGAATACCTGAAGAAAAGATTTCAAAATTCAGAGAAAAGAGTCTGAAACTAATGCCTTTGTTAGATTCTTTCACTTTTAATTCCAGAAGTCTGATAATATTGTTAACTTTATTGATAAACGTTGAATGGATATATTTTGCTGTTGAAATATTGATATTGAATCCCCTATTGGTTTTAGCAATAAGGAAGCATGAAAAGATGTGTTCTGAATTTGAGAAGGATGTATTGAATTAAAGATAATATCTCTTGAGGAAAAGTTTGTTCAGCGATGATGAGCTTTGCAATTTATCTCCTTTATTCAGGAGTAAGGCAGGTTTAAAATTAGCAAGGATAATAATGAGCATTATTGAACTTGATAAAGTAAATGCCTTATATGAAAGATGTTCAACAGAAACCGGACCACATTTCGCAAACAATCTACTTAATGACGTTGGAGTTAATTATAGTGTTGGTAACATTGAAAGATTAAAAGCTATTCAGGAAGGACCTTTCATTTCTGTTTCTAATCACCCTTACGGTGGAATTGACGGGATTATGCTGGTAGATCTTTTAGGCGGTTTCAGATCTGATTTCAAAATCATGGTCAATAATATCCTTTCGATGATTGAAGCAATGGATCAAAACTTTATTTCTGTTTTGCCTAAGAGAGGTAATAAAGCACCGGATACAAGGTCAAATATGCAAAGCATAAAGGAAACCCTTAATCATATAAAAGGGGGACATCCGGTCGGCTTTTTCCCATCCGGAGCTGTATCCCTATTGAGATTAAAAGATTTTCGTATTCGGGACAGACAATGGCAGGAAAGTGTTTTAAAAATAATACACTCGGTAAAAGTTCCTATTTTACCAGTAAGGTTTTTCGATAAAAATTCTACTTTATTTTATTTATTAGGATTGATTGACTGGAGAATACGGCAATTCAGAATGCCTCATGAGGTTTTTAATAAAAGTAACAAGCAGGTTCGAATAGGAATTGGGAATATTATCACTCCGGAAGAGCAAGCGGCTTTTAAAGATGCTCGTTCACTTGGTAATTTTATTTATAATGAGATATATAAAATGCCTCTTCCAGATAATTTTATTCCAAGATCACAGATAGATTTTAATTTTAAAAGTCTTTCAGCTTAGTTAAACGTTTTCCCTTTCTTTGTTTATTAAAAATGATGCTAATATAAGATATAGCATACAAAAAAGAATAACTATCAGCGCCCCTCTTTGTCCTAATGAATCAGCCATTAAACCCATGATTGGAGGGAAAATAGCTCCTCCTGCAATCCCCATTATCATTAAGCCTGAAATCTCATTGGTTCTTTCAGGTAATTTCTGAAGAGCTATTGAAAATATGATAGAAAAGATATTTGCTATTGAGAAGCCGATTATTGCCACAGTAATAAAAATTGCGATCGGATTTTCAAGAAATATCATAGTCACTAAGGCTGCAATAGAAAAAAGGATGCTTATTCGGAAGAATAATTTAGATGAATATTTAGCCAGTAATATTGATCCAATTAAAGCACCTACTGTTCGGGCTGCAAAATAAATACTTGTTCCTAATCCGGCTTTTTCAATTATCATCCCTGATCTTTCCATGAGAAATTTTGGGGTTACGGTATTCATTCCAACATCTACACCAACTACAAATAGAATTCCCAGAAATAAAATCAATATTTTATTATTGCCTAATAGTTTTAAGGATGATGAAATAGTTGTTGTTTGAATATTTTGTTGGCTTTCTTCAATTGGGGTAAGAATCAGCCATAATGTTGAAATAAATGTTATTATAGCAAAAAGAGGAAACATTAGTTTCCAGTTGCCCAATGCCAATGCAGCAAAACCGGCGATTATAGGTCCAAGAAATGAAGAAATTGCTTTAATGAATTGTCCGAAAGTTAAAGTACTGGTAAGTTTCTCAGGGGTTACAATATTAGAAATCAGGGGATTTAAAGAAACCTGAAGTATTGTATTGCCAATTCCAAGAAATGCAAACGCAATAAGTACCATTATGAAATTGTATGAAATTACAGGAAGAAAAAGTGCAATTATTGTAAATGTCATACTAATCAGGACTGTATTTTTTCTTCCTATTTTATTCATTAATAATCCTGTGGGTACAGAAAATACTGCAAACCAAAGAAATACCATAGAAGGCAAAAGATTGGACATTGAATCACTTAAGGCGAAATCCTTTTTCACAAAGCTTGTTGATATTCCAACTATATCAACTAATCCCATGATGAAGAATCCGAATAAAACTGGCAGTAACCTGGATAAAGATTTATTGGCCGTCATTTCTACATTTTTTTTAGTACATTCTTTATTTTAACCCAGTAATCTTCATCAATCATCCTTGCACTCCCTATTATAGCAGCTTCTTCTTTTAATTTTGATAATCTGATTTCAGTTGAGACCCTGTTTTTTTTAAGTGATATTTCAAAGTAAGGGCCGAATAAATGATATGCAGAAGATATTTTTCCTCCAATTACCAATACATTTGTATCGAACTTAATAAGCCAGGGGCTTAAAAATTCTCCCATATTTCTTCCGTATTCAACAAATAGCAATTTCGCGTCATCATTTTTTAAAGCTTCTGAGGCAATTGTCTTTACTCCATCAGCAATAATGTCCGTTTCTTCTTTAAAACGTTTAATAAACCATCTTGTAGAAAAATAATCATCAGCAATACCTTCTTTATACGGGATATGCCAAATACATCCTAATGCAGGGATGTTATCTCCTTCAACGACAGGTACTCCTTCACTTATGAAAGCTGATCCAAAACCTGTGCCTAATGTAATTGATACACTATGATTAACATTGGAAGAACTACCCAACCATGCTTCACCAACTGCAAAAGCAGAGGCATCATTCATAAAACGTAAGGGAATATTCATTCCCAGTCTGCTGATTAGTTCTTTGGAAACATTAACTCCGTCAAGATTGTAGTATTTTTCAACGAGTTCAAATCGTGCAATCCCGGTATCGTATTCAAAAGGACCCGGCATTCCAAATCCTATTCCTTCAATATTATCTATACCAACGATATCTGCGGTTTCACTTAAAGCTCCGGCCCACTTGTCAAGTATGTCATTGGCACTTGCTTTATTGTTTACTTCTACGTTCTTATGACTTTCACTTATTATTGAGCCATTGGCAATGTCAACTGCCGCACATGAAATATGGCTTCCTCCAATATCAACTCCAATAGCATATTTCTTCATGTCAATGTTTCATAATTGGTTAGCTGTATAAACTTAACGAAAAAAAGGTTAATAAGCATTATGCTATTAACCTTTTTGAGTTTTTTTAACATTCCTGATGACTAATCTTTTACCAATTTGCCAATTTGTGTTTTGCCATTAACGCCAGTAAATTTAACTATGTATAAGCCTTTTTTTAAAGTGCTGATATCATAACTATGTTCTTCTGATTGGTGATTAAAAACTATTTGAACTTCACCAAGAATATTCAATATTTCAATTTTTCCACTATGCAGACCTTTAATATTAAAATAATCAGAAGCTGGATTTGGATAAATTCTCAGCAGTTCTGTTTTTTTCAATTCTTTATTGATTACTGTATTTATTTCTGTATGTTCAAATTCTCTTGTAGATATAATAATATATTCTCCGGGTTTTAAGTTGAAATCCATTTTTGTTGAAGTAATTGACGCTGAACTTCGTTTGAAATAATCGTACCAAACCCCTGTCTTAGGGAATTCAATGTTTACAACTGCTTCTTCCAAAGCAAAGTTGCCTGCAATTATTACGTAGTTATCTCCATCATTCAATTTGTAAATCTTTTGTGCCCCTGTTAGTGATAAACTGAAATTATCAGTACTGAACTCACTATAGGTTTTTTTCAGGAAGTTTAAATCGGAATATACCCTGAATAACTCAGATCTTTTTGAATCATTAGTATATTCCCAAACTAAAGGTTTAATCGAAAGCCGGCAAGCATCATTTACACTCCCAT
>JAGODU010000074.1 GCA_017998095.1 Prolixibacteraceae bacterium
GGTTATGGATCTCCAATGGGTGCTATTAATCAAAGCCCGATCAGCTATGTGCGTGATACATCGGCTAATTTAACTGCACAACAAATAAAAGATAAAAATATTGGATGGGGTGGCTGGGCTCAACCACTTTTCAATACGGGTTCAGGTAATCCTGTTGCCGGAATCTACTATGATAACAATCAAAGTGGAACATACAGGATAGCCGGGAATCT
Source organism: Prolixibacteraceae bacterium (assembly GCA_017998095.1). Next base: position 213 of record JAGODU010000074.1, read on the forward strand.
TTTTGCAAATATTGAAATTTTCAAAGGCTTGACATATAACAATAACTTTGGTTTTGATATTAATTTTTACGAAAACGATAATTTCAGACCATATTATTTTATCAATACAACCCAAAATAATTCAGTAGTTCAGGTATCCAGAACATTAAACAGAAACTTTTCATGGAACTGGCAGCATGTGTTTAACTACAAAACCACTATAGCTGAAAAGCATGATATTGATGTGATGGCAGGTTTTGAGGCAAATGAATACCTGTCAAAATCGCTTAGCGGCAATGCCGACTCATTACTAAAAAACGGTGCCACACCTGAATACCAGTACATAGATGCCACATTAAGGCAATATGGTTCTATGTACTACTATTCAAAAGGAGGGTATGGACATGGATCAGGATACGCCTATTTTGGAAGGTTGAATTATACTTTCAACAATTTGTTTTTAGCTCAGGTTTCATATAGGTATGACGGTTCTACAAAATTTGGTCCCGGTAAAAGGTTTGGTGGATTTCCCGGATTTTCAACAGGATTTAAGTTTAGTGAGCTAGACGTTGTTAAAGACAATCTTAAAAGCTTAAGTTTTGGCAAAATACGTTTTGGATGGGGGATGACCGGAAATGATGGTATACCGGGAAATAAATTCTACTCTTTAGTAGGTGTAAGTGCAGCAAATGGCTATCCTTTTGGAGGAACAGGAACAGCTGGAGGTATTGCACTTGCTCCCGGAAATCTCGAACTTCATTGGGAAAGTATTACAACATTTAATTATGGTATTGATGTTAATTTCTTTGACAATAAATTGACAATTACTGCTGATTATTTTGACAAAAAAACTGAAGGCATGTTACAATCGCTGGCTTTGCCATTGATAGCCGGACGATACGGTTTTAGCGGTTCTGATGGAAAATACACTGATCATATTGGTAGCTTATCAAATAAAGGGATTGAATTTTCTGCCGGATATAAAGACAATATTGGTGATTTAAAATATTCTGTTGATTTCAACATTACAAAAATAGTAAGTAAGTTGTATGATTTAACCGATACAACAACTCTACCTGATTGGGAATCAAATCCTAAGGCGATATTGAGAAATGGCGATGTTCCGGGAGCTTTCTGGGGATATAAGACAGATGGTTTATTCCGTCCGAGTGAAGTCGATACAATTTTAGAAAATGGGGTAAAAAGAGCTGTTTGGAATGATATGCCATACAGGTTAGACAGTAAAGGGAAAAGGGTTTATGCCCAGAACTCAGCAAAGCCCGGTGATATGAAGTTCGTGGATATGAATGGTGATACAATTCTGAATAACGATGATAAAGTTGTAATAGGTAATCCTAATCCGGACTTTACATTCAGCTTTACTTTAAATCTGGAATATAAAGGATTTGATTTAAACTGTTTCTTTCAAGGCAGTTATGGCAATGACATTTTTAACACAAGCAAGGCAGGCTGGTATAATTCAACAGGCCTGAATAACTGGTCAAAAGATGCACTTAATGCTTATCGTGCACCTGTTTATGATAAGAATGGAAATATGACTGATCCGGGCAACACAACTTCAAACCAATTCAGACTTTACGGATCAACTAATGATAATTACAGGATGAGCGACTGGTACGTTGAAGATGGTTCTTACCTAAGACTGAAGTCATTTCAATTGGGGTATACCTTACCTCAGACAGCTTCTAGAAAACTGGGAATTGAACGCTTAAGAGTCTATGTGGGAGGTAGGAACCTTTTAACCTTGACAAAATACTCGGGATTAGATCCTGAACTTGGGGGAAATGACCCTACTTATTTTGGAATCGATGGTGGAAGCTATCCACAGCCAAAAATGTATAACGTAGGTGTTAATGTATCGTTTTAATAATAAGGATAGTTATCGCATTAAAATATAAAGAAATGAAAACGATTAATAGATATATATTTATAGTAACAGCTTTTGTAAGCTTGTTAATTACAGGTTGTACTGAAGAATTTTTAGATATAAAACCTGCCGGGAAAATAGATGAAAACAGTTTTTTTACAGATACTTCCAATGTAGATTTGATGATAAGCGGAGTTTACAATTCTTTCCTTTACAAGGAAAATTGTGATATATATGATATGATGAGATGGTGGTTGGGAAGTGTTTCTTCAGATGAAGCAGAAGCTGGTGGTGATTCTCCGACTGCGTGGGGAATTGAGTACGATGATATTACTTATAATGCAGAATCGAATATACTAAAAGCAGTATATGGATCCATGTTCAATGGAATAGCACGCGCATCTCAGGTTATAGAAAAACTACCTGAGGCAAGAGAAGTAGCAAGCAATGAAATGAAGAAAAAAATAGATATCCGTTTGGGAGAAGCGTATTTTCTAAGAGCGGCTTATTATTTTATACTTGCCCGTGTATATGGAGGCGTTCCAATAGTTGATCATATTCTACTGGCATCTGAATATAAAACTCTTCCACGGGGTACAGTAAAAGAAGTGTATAATTTAATGGAAAAGGATTTAAAGGCAGCAATACAATACTTGCCTCTCGAAAGCGAGTGGGGTGCAAAGGACAAAGGGAGAGCTTCAAAAGGAGCAGCTCAGGCCTTGTTAGCTAAAATGTATGCTTATGAATCATCATATTTCACCTACTATGGTGTTGGAGATTCACGAATGGGAGCAGTACAGAACAGATGGAAAGAAGCTTATGATATGTGTCAGGAAATAATAAATTCAGGTGAATATGAGCTGGTTTCGGGTAAAAAATACAATACTTTTTGGAATGAGACTGAAACAAATGGTTTCAGGTACTTATTTTCAGTTGAAGGCAACAACAACAAGGAAAGTATTTTTTCTATTCAACACATAAAAAGTAGCGGTTACGGAAATTATAGCACAGGGACAGCTTTAAACCAGTTCGTTGGTGCCCGCGCTCTGATACGCAAGGATGGATCATTCCCGACTCAAAATGACCATGCATGGGGTTTTTGGGTTCCAACTCATAAACTTTATGATTTGTTCGATCCTGACGATATCAGGCGAAAAGTTGCAATTGGGCAAGGGCCTGATTCTATAACCGGATATTCAGGTGATAGTATATATGGTCAGGTTACTATTGGAGGAACTAAAGTAACAGGATGGTTTACAATTGCAAATACTACCTATCAGGCAACTGGTCTTGAAAATGTAAAATATGAAATTGGTCCTTACAACTCAATGATCGTTGATGGTGGTTTTCAGGGAAACCCACAAAATATGTATTTCATACGTTATGCAGATGTCATTTTATTGGCTGCTGAATCAGCAATGATGCTTAATGATCAGGCAAACGCTTCAAAATACTTTAATGCCATTCGGGAACGTGCACGTAGTTGTGGGGATGGCATCCATCCAACTGATTTATCTGGTGCTGTTACAAAACAAGAAATTATGGATGAGCGTGCCCGGGAATTTGCAATGGAAGGGGAGAGGTTCTTTGATTTAGTAAGATGGCATGAAGCATACAATGTTATTAATGGATCTCGTATGGAATGGTGGAGCGATTCATTTAGCAGTGTTATTTATGAAGAACCTAAGAACGATTTCTTCCCATTGCCATCAATAGAAATATCAAAAAATAGCAATTTGAAACAATATCAGGGTTGGTAATTAAATATTATGACTAAAAAACAGGCGTTCGATGTTTATAATAATATCGGACGCTTTTTTTATAAATGTATCGTACTGGCATGAATTGTTTCGCCTAAAAATATTGAAGCTATTTCTTCAAAATTCTTTGTCTGTTCGGTTGTGTAATAAACAATTCCTCCTTCTTTTGAACAAATATTTTCAATTTCAGGATGTCTGTCAAGGTAATCTTTTAACTTGTCAGCTACAATCGGTCCTTGTTCTACTATTTTTACTTTCTCCGGAAGGTATTTTTTGATCGTTCCAAGTAATAGGGGATAGTGGGTACACCCCAGAATAATAGTATCTATTTCAGGATCTTTTGATAAGAGACTTGTAATGTTCTTTTCAACGAAATAATTTGCACCCATTGTATCAATTTCATTGTTTTCAACTATAGGCACCCACATTGGACAAGCTTCCTGTGTTGTTATTATTTTTCCTCCGGATAGTTTTTCCAGTTCAATAAGATATGAACCTGAAGATACAGTACCATTTGTTCCTAACACACCAATATGATTGTTTTCAGTAATATCAACAACAGCTTCTACACTTGGTTTTATTACTCCCAGTACTCTTCTATCTGGAGCAATTTCAGGAAGGTCTTTCTGCTGAATTGTTCTCAATGCTTTTGCTGAAGCAGTGTTGCAGGCCAGAATTACCAAACGGCATTCCATTTCAAAAAGCTTTTTCACAGCTTCAAGTGTGTATTCATATACAACGTTGAATGAACGCGTTCCATATGGATTTCTTGCATTATCACCAAGATATATATAATCGTATTCAGGCAGAACCTTTCTTATCTCTTTCAAAATAGTAAGGCCACCATATCCTGAATCAAATATTCCAATAGGGTACTTTCGTTCCATTATTTCATCAATTAATATGCTAAAATAAAAAGAGTCGCCTGATTTACCAAACGACTCTTTTCAAATTGTTATCTAAACAAATGTTATTCAATACCCATTTTCTTCTTTACCAAAGGAAGTATATCAACACTCTGGTTTGATTTATACAAAACTACACGGCTACTAATGTCAAATACATATAATAAACCTTGTTCTTTTGCAACTTCAGAAATTGCATTGTCAGCCTTTTCAATGATAGGTTTCATAAGATCCTGCTGTTTCTGCTGCAACTGTTGTTCTGACTGAGCCCTGAATGTTTCAATTCTCTGTTGTTTAGCCTGAATATCTTCTCCTTTTGCCTGACGAACTATTTCTGACATTGATTCACTCTTTTCAGTATATTCTTTGTACATATTCTGAAGTTCAGTTTGCATTGTACCTAAGAGAGTTTCAAGTTCAGTAGCAGTTTTTTCAAGCTCAGCTATTGCCTTTGTACGTTCAGGCATTACCTGAATCAGTGCCTGAATATCAATATGTCCGAATTTTAATGTTTGTGCATTGGCAATATTTGCCATTCCCGCAAGTAAAATTGTTACTACAATTAAAAGTTTTTTCATCATTATAATTTTTATTTTTTATTTTATCATTTTATACAGAATCGCAAATATAAAATTTAGTTGAAACAATTAATAATAATTCCCTGTCAACTTTTTAAATGCAATCCACTTAATTACTACTTTTTAGTTCTTGTAGCCCATTTTTTCAAGTACCTGATCACTAAGATTGAACTTAGGATCGGAATATAGCATTGATAAACTGCCTGATTTATCAAAAATTACGGCATAGCTTCCTTCTGTTGCTATTGTTTTAACAGTATTGTAAATATCGTCCTGTATTGGTTTTACTAAACTCTGACGTTTTTTAAACAGTTCACCTTCACGACCAAAATACTTCTGTTGCAATGAACGGTAATCCTTTTCCTTAGTTACAATCACATCTTCACGTTTACGTTTCATTTCGTCGGAAAGAAGAACAGCTTCTGCCCTGAAGTCATTATACATTTTTTCAAGCTCTGCCTGTATTGATTCCAATTCTTTCTGATATTGATTGGAAAGAACATCAAGCTGTTCCTGAGCAGCCTTATAAGCAGGAATATTTTCAAGTATGTATTCAGAATCGACGAAAGCGTATTTCTGTGCAGAAGAAGTAAGCGTTAACGCTACTATTGCTACAAATAAGATTATTAAACGTTTCATATTGTTTGTGTTTTAAATTATACCTGTTTTATATCAAAACAACTATCATACCAAATTTATATTTTAAAATTGCTGTCCGATAACAAAGTGGAACTGGCTTTTGGAATTCGACGAATCTCCGCTATTTGGCATATCGAATCCATATCCCCAGTCAATGCCCAGCAATCCAAACATAGGCAACCAAAAGCGAACACCAACACCAGCTGATCGTTTTAAATCAAACACATTTAATTTCTTGAAATCCCACCAGCTGTTACCTGCCTCAAGGAATGCAAGCGCATAAATATTAGCAGATTCTGAAAGTGTGATAGGATATCTAACTTCAACCGTTGCTTTAGTATATATGTTTGCAGCTCTTCGGCTTCCGGTAGTAGCAGTCAAAGAGTTGTTTGCATATCCTCTGAGAGCAATATTGTCTGAACCATAAAGATCATATCCTGACATTCCATCTCCTCCAAGCTTGAAACCTTCAAGTGGTGATTTTCTGTTTTCGTTATAATAGCCTAACATCCCAAATTCAAATTTTGTATGCAAAACAAATTTTTCAACCCGGTCAAGCGGGGTAAACCATTTAGCATTGAAAAGCCATTTATGATATTCAAGGAAGTTATATCTTTCCTTGTCAGTCATGTTCTTATCTGAATAATCTTTCCCGTTATACAATGAATAGGGTGGAGTTGTTTCAACTGATAAACTGAATGATGAACCCCTGCGTGTGTATAATGGGTTATCGATTGAGTTTCTGCTTAATACTGTTTTAAAACTAAAGTCATTTATATCTCCGGTTGTAAGGAAATAGTAAGCCCAATCCTTAAGATTATAGTGTTGCAAGGACAACTCATGATATATTGTGAAATAGTCATCAGGCCATTCAAGACGATAGCCATAACCAAGCGAAGCTCCGTATGTTATCTGCCATCCGGTAACATTTGCATCAGTCATATCCGGATAAGACTGCCCGTAACCTCCATAACCATATTGCGAATAGCCATAACCACTATAACCATAGCCTCCGTAGCTGCCGTATGGATTGCTATATGAATATTTTTCGTCTGACTTAGTGAGTTTAGAATAATAAAAAGATAAAGAAAAGTTATTTGGCTTTTTACCTCCGAACCAGGGGTCCATAAATGTAAAGCTATACTGCTGATAAAACTTTCCACTTATCTGAGCACGAATACTCAGAGTTTGACCATCGCCACTTGGCAGTGGTTTCCAGGCTTCTTTATTTAAAATATTCTGAGCAGAGAAATTACTGAACTTAAGTCCAACGGAGCCAACAAACATTCCCATACCCCAACCACCTGATAATTCTACCTGGTCGTTTGCTCTTTCTAAAAGTGTATATTTAATATCAACTGTACCGTCTTCCTGATGTGGAATAGGATCTATTCCAATTCTTTCCTGATCGAAATGACCTAATTGTGCCAACTGTCTGTAAGATCTCATTAGTTGTGTCTTGCTAAAAAGATCTCCGGGAATTGTATAAAGCTCACGCCTTGCTACATGTTCATGCGTCTTTGTATTTCCTTCAATGATAATTCTGTCGATTGTTGCCTGCTTTCCTTCAAATATTCTCATCTCAAGATCGATAGAATCATTTTCTGTTTTTACTTCTATTGGAGTACAGCTATAAAAGAGATATCCGTTGTCAGAATAAAGATTGCCCATTGCATCGTTGTCAGAGGTAAGTCTTTTTTCCATTTGTTTCTGATTGTAAACATCTCCCTTCTTTATTCCCAGATAATTTTGAAGATATTGAGAAGGATAAATAGTATTTCCAACCCAATTCATGTTTCTGATGAAGTATTTGTTACCTTCTTCAATCCACAGTTCAATGTTCACTGTGTTATCATCGTTTTTTATAATACTGTCCTTTGTGATTATTGCATCCCTGAACCCAAGCTCATTATATTTATCAACCACATTCACTTTATCATCAGCATAAAGGTTTTCCTGGAATTTCTTTGAAAGGAAGAAGTTCTTAATCTGCATGTCGTTTGTCTTCTTCATTGCCTTGTCTAGCTTAGCTACTGGAACTTTCTCTACCCCGTGGTAAATGATTTTTCTGATTTTAACCTTTTCCTTTTTATCTACATTAATATCAAGGATTATAGAGTTTTCTTTTTCAGGATCATCCTTCTGAACAATGTTAACTTCAGTATTTAAAAATCCCTTTTCTTTGAAAATATCTGTAATTATTCTTTGGGCATTGACCAACTGGGCGTCAACTATCTGTCCTCCTTCAAGCAATAAAACTTTTTCTTTGATGTCTTCCAGTTCAGATTTCTTTACTCCATTATAATTGACTTTTGAAAGTCTTGGCCTTTCTCTCAGGTATATTTCAAGGTAAATCTTATCGTCGACAATCTTTGAAGCATTTATTCTGACATCAGAAAAAAGCCCTTGTTTCCAGAATTTCTTAATAATTTCTGTAAGCTTATCACCCGGAACCGTTATTTCATCTCCTACATCTATTCCGGAATATTGTTTGAGCATATCCTTGTCGAGGTATTTAATTCCAACGATATCTATTCCACCGATTGTGTATTCTCGGGGACTTGAATAATAAATTGAAAAATCAGTGCTGTCGGGTAATTGTGACCAAAGCTTGAATATTGTCAATACCAGAAAAACCGTTAATGAAAGTCTCTTAAACATTACTTCAAATTGGTTTTTTTATCTGCTCGCTTATCTTTCCAAAACGGCGTTCTCTTTGTTGATAATTAAATATTGCCTCATAAAAATCCTCTTCCGTAAAATCGGGCCATAATACAGGAGTGAAATATAATTCTGAATAAGCTATCTGCCATAAAAGAAAGTTGCTTATTCTTTCCTCTCCACTTGTCCTGATCAATAATTCCGGATCCGGAATTTCTGCGGTTGCAAGATAGCTATCAAAGAGCTCTTGTGAAATATCTTCAGGCTGAATTTTAGAATTTTTAACATCTTTAGCGATATTTTTAACAGCTTTTAAGATTTCCCACCTTGAACTATAGCTTAAAGCCATTACAACTGTAAGTCCGGTATTATGTGAAAGGGTCTTTTCAATTTCATTTGTTTCTTCTCTTACTTTCTTCGGAAGACTATCTTTATCTCCAATAACTATGAGCTTGACATTATTACGGTTTAATTCTTCAGTTTCACTCTTTACAACTTTAACCAGCAAAGACATTAATGCTTCAACCTCATACTTAGGTCTGCTCCAGTTTTCTGTAGAAAAAGCATACAATGTAAGGAAACGAACACCAATATCTGCAGCTGCTTTTATACATGATCTTACTGATTCAACTCCATGCTCGTGACCAAATATTCTTGAATTGCCCCTTTTTTGAGCCCACCTGCCATTGCCGTCCATTATAATAGCAACATGGGAAGGTACTTTATCAAGCTTTATTGATTCTCTGTAACTCATTGTTAATTAAGCGAATTATAAGCGGGACATGGTTTCTTGCCCCAATAAAATTTATAGCTCAAAGTTAATCCAAAATAGCTAATCCAATCATTGTTATGTAATAAATCGTTAACTTTTTGAAGTCCGGCCGAGGAATGTGGGTTTTCCATATTGTCTAGTTCATCGTTAAAAAGCTTTCTTAATGATGCTTCAGCTCCTATTGAAAGATATTTCCCAATGGCATATTTTACTCCAACTCCAATAGGTATGTTTGGAGTAAACACACCTCCCGATATTCCTCCGTAGGTCGTTAACCCAAGTCCTGTAAACACATAGGGACTGAATTTCATCTTTTCAACTCCAATAATGAAATCAAGATAATTTATCTCCACAAGTGCACTCAAATCAAAAACATCTTTATTGAATCCCTGTGCCGGTATCCCGTCAAGATCTCCTTCAGCTCCGACTTTTCCATACAATGCATTTATCCTCAAACTAATGCGTGAATTAAAGTTATATCTGTAGAAAGCTCCGTAATCCAGATTCACAGATTTCAATATATCAGTTCTGGTTAAATCAGTAATAGGCACAGACCCTCCAAGAAACAGACCTAAATCGGCAGTTTGTTGCTGTGGTAAGGCTTTTATTGTTACCATCAATGAAAATAAAACAATAACAACTTTTTTCAAGGGCATATTCAATGACTAAATTTATTTAAAACAAAATCCGGAATCAGAACCTGTTGATTGATAATGTCCCGGAAAGCCCATCACATTCTTTTTTTTGAGAGCTACAAAAATAATATAAATATTCAAATACAAACGGCTTATATTATGAACTGAAATAATTATGAAAAATTGTTCTTTTTAAAAGAATTTGTTTAATTTCTTTTGTCGGCTCCCCACATGAGTTTATTCCGAAGTGTAGAGTAAAACGATTGCCCTTTAAGCTTGATTACCGGTATCTTATATTCAGCTTTTCTGATTTTGATTATTGATGAGAATTTCATTGGAACTGAACGATGATCAACTGAAATCAAAAAACTTTCTCCACGCCCTTCAATCTTTAATTCAATTTCCACATCATCAGGAACAATAACAGGCCTAACTGTAAGGTGATGCGATGCTATCGGAGTGATTATGAGTCCCTCCAACTCAGGAGTAACTATAGGTCCTCCAACACTTAAAGAATAGGCTGTTGATCCGGTAGGAGTGGCTACTATTAATCCGTCAGCCCAATAGTTTGCAAGAAATTCACCATTTATTGAGGTCTCAATCTTTATCATCGATGAATTATGTAATTTATGAACAGACAACTCATTGACTGCAAAATTGAATTCCTGAAATACATCTGCAGGTTCAACAAGTTTTAGCATCGACCTGTAATCCAAAGTGTATTCTCCTGCAATATACTGATGAAGTGCCTCTTCTATATTTTCATTTGTTATGTCTGCAAGAAAACCAAGCCTTCCGCAATTTACTCCCGCTATTGGAACGTTATGACCTACAGCTATTGAAACAGCATTCAAAAATGTACCGTCGCCACCAACAGAAAGCACCAGATCCAATTTATTGCCTTCCATATGACTGTTATCCAATGACATTATACTATCAACTGGTATTCCATATTTCTCTTTAAGCATAGCAATTATTTCCTTTGACATGGAAATATCGATATGATATGCATTCAAAAAATTAATGATACGTTTGTATGTCGGGATGAATTCATCTCTTACTTCTGTGGCGTAAATAGCTATTCTCACTTTGTTTCTTCTAGTGAATATTATATATTCAAATATTTCATAAACAATTCGTAACGCTCGTTATACATGTCATGAATTATTGAATCATCCATGTATACCGCTTTGATATTGTAATCATATCTTATAAAGGTTTGAATTATTGATGATATCTCAGTTACGTTGACTTTTATTGTTACATCCATATCCAATGAATTCTCAGGATTCCTGGTGTATAAGCTTAAAATCTTTGCGTTGTTCGATTCTACTATTTGCGAAATTTGTGATAACGAGTAATTTACAGGGTTTATTTCAAGCACGATTAATGCACCTGGTTCACCAACTGTTACAAGATTCATCAGTGCTTTAGAAATGTCATTGATCAGAATAGAACCACAGTAGTCCCTGTTCATTTCAAGCACCGGTAAAACAGTGATGTCTTTTTCAACCATCACCCTGATTGCCTCGTAAATATGCTGATTGGCTTTAATATGAGGTGTCATTAAAGAAATTCCGGAATCTTTCAGACAACATTTACCAATGTTGAAATCGTAAATATCCTTATCAGAAATAAGCCCCATATACTCCTTATCGTGGACAATCGGCATATGGGAAACCCTGAACGATTCCATAATGTTAAGGGCTTTTTTTCCTGTATCTGAACAATTCAGAGTAGGGAATGTTTCCGATATGAGTTCACGAGCTATCATCTTTGGTAAATCTGTTCTTTCAAAAACATCAAATATTGTGCAATATTGTATTTCTTAAAAGATACTCTTATTTTAAAGTATTAAATTGCGCCCTAAAATAGTATTAAAATGACAAGGCTTAGTGTAAATATAAATAAAATTGCAACAATACGTAACGCACGTAATGGAAATATACCAAATGTTGTTAAAGCTGCAGTTAATATTCAAAAATTCGGTGCTCAGGGAATCACTGTTCACCCTCGTCCCGATGAAAGGCATATCAGATACAGCGATGTTTATGAGTTAAAACCAATAATTACTACTGAATTCAATATTGAAGGAAATCCAACTAGGCATTTTATTGATCTAGTTACTGCTGTCATTCCGGATCAGGTAACTTTAGTGCCTGATGCTCACGACGCTATAACTTCAAATGCAGGGTGGGATACTATCAAAAATAAATCTTTCCTCACTGAAGTTATTGCTGAATTCAAATCAAAAGGTATCAGGGTATCCGTTTTTGTTGGTACTGATCCTGATATTGTTGAAGGTGCTAAGCTATGCAATGCTGACCGAATTGAGTTCTATACTGAACCTTATGCTACTCTTTTCCCAATAAAACCTGATGTTGCTGTTCAACCATTTGTAAATGCAGCTCTGGTAGCTAAAAAAATTGGATTAGGAATTAATGCCGGTCATGACCTTGATTTGCAAAATCTTAATTTTCTGATTAGAAATATCCCTTTTATTGAAGAAGTTTCAATAGGGCATGCTTTGATTTCTGATGCTTTATACCTTGGACTGGAAACTACTGTTCACAAATATCTTGAATGCCTTAAAATCTAAGCGCTATTTCCCTTGCATATTCATCAGAGATATAATTCATTTCTGATTTACATACTTCAGAAGAAAAGCTGATTGAAAGGTTAATTATTTTATCCCATTGTTTTTCTTCCAGTAATTTTATGCTTCTCTTGTTTATCTTGCTATAGTAAAAACCGGCAAGTAACCCTGCTGAGAAATTATCTCCAGCCCCTATAGTACTAACAGTTTCGATAGCTTGTATATCATATTTCTTTTTGAAACCATACGAAAAAACTGAAACAGGCTTTTCTCCGTCAGTCAATATCAATGTGTTAACTCCAAATCCATTTACTTTTTCCCATATCATTTCACAATCAGATATATCGTAAAGGTTTATAAAGTCCTGTACTGAAGCTTTTATTATTGAAGCATACTTCATATTGACTTCTGCCTTTTCCTTTATATATGAATCTGATTTCCTGATGTTAGGATCATATATTATAATAACATTTTCCTGATATGCCTTTTCCAGAAAGCAAATCAGGTTTTCCCTTCCTTCATCCATGATTGCATTGGAAGAACCAAATAATAAGTAGTCGCCACACTTTACTTGAGGATATTTGAGCGAAGGAAATGTTTTCGGGTTATAAAATTGGTATTCTGCATTATTATCTGAATCAAGAAAAGCTATCGATAGTCGTGACTTATCCTTATATCTGACGACATTTTCGCAATTGACATGGTTGTCAGTAAGAAACGTCATTGACATTTCTCCGATATGGTCTTTTGAAATCCTTGAAATAAAGCATACCGGCAACTTAAGTCTTCCCAATGAAACTGATGTATTAAGTGAGCTGCCTCCAATAATAGCCTTGTGTGGCTGATTGTTTTTGAATACAATATCGAAGGTGGTTTCACCTGTAGTGAAAATCCTGCCCATATTATCGGTTGTATTTCTTGTTTATTTCTCCAATAAACTCAAGATCACTCTTTCGAAGCTGATTTTTAGTGTATCTCCATTTCCAGTTTCCATTTGCAATTCCCGGAATATTCATTCTGGCTACATCTCCCAGCTTCATAACATCCTGCATTGGAACTATTGATATTTCAGCATTTGATGACCATGCCCATTCAATCATCCTTTCAGAAATCGATCCCTTAAATAACTTCAAATAATCCAAAGCTTTTTTCTTTTCATCTTTTGGAAGCTCATTCCACCACCCGATAATAGTGTTATTATCGTGAGTGCCTGTATATACAAAGTTCCTGTGAGTTATGTTATGAGGCAGATGTTCGTTAGTCTCATCCGATGTAAATGCAAATTGCAATACTCTCATCCCCGGCAGATTGAAATGATCTCTCAGCTTTTCAACTTCTTCTGTTATAATACCCAGATCTTCTGCTACAATTGGCAGATTGCCCAGGCGTGACTGCATAATTTTTAATACCATAAAACCTTTGGCCGGCATCCATCTGCCTTCTTTTGCACTTTCAGCACTCTTCGGAATTGCCCAAAATGATTCAAGTCCCCTGAAATGGTCAATTCTGACAATATCGAACATGTGAAAATTAAAGTATAACCGGGCTATCCACCACTGAAATGTATTCTTTTCCATCTCATCCCAGTTAAAGACCGGATTACCCCATAGCTGTCCGTCTTCACAAAAATAATCAGGCGGAACTCCACCTACTATTTCCGGCTCTCCTTTTTCATCAAGATAAAAGATATTTTGATTACCCCAGACATCAGAGCTGTCGTGCGATACATACAAAGGAATATCACCAAAAATTGAAATCCCTTTTTCATTTGCGTATTTCTTCAATTTAAACCACTGCCTGAAAAACATAAACTGTTTAAAACGTTCCAGCTCATAGCTTTCATTAAGTTCTATCCGGGTTAGGTTTAATATTTCCGGCTTTCTGTTTTTTAATCCTTCTTCCCATTTTGTCCAATCGCTTCCTTCGTTCTCATTTTTACAGGCAGTATAAAGTGCATAATCATCAAGCCACCATCCGTGTTCGTTAAGAAAAGATTTATATTCATGCTTTAAAGAAACATCTGAAACAGATTGAAAATTACTCCAGGCATTTTCAAATATGTTGTTTTTCCAGTCTCTTACTATGTCAAACTCAACTTCTTTTCTGTTGAAATGAGGGACATCAGCCAAATCTTCATCTGAAAGCAATCCCCATTCTTTAAGCAACATAGGAGAAATATAAAGCGGGTCACCGGCATAAGCAGAGTAAGCCTGATAAGGTGAATTGCCGGGACCTAATGGACCTAAAGGCAGAATCTGCCATATCTTAATTCCATATCCTGAAATATTGTCGACAAAATTATATGCTTCATTTCCTAAATCCCCAATACCATATTCAGATGGTAAAGAACTGATATGTAACAATATTCCATTCTTTCTTATGATCTTCATTGTTAAATTACCTTAGAGTGTAAATGAATTCAAAACTGCGTTTTATTCCTGAAATAATAAAGAATAACAAAGATTTTTTAATGTTAATTCAATTTTAACAATCCATTTCTAATAATGGTAAAAATGACATTTAACGTTGACTTAACAGGATGCCATGTTTTATAACATACATTTGTTGCATCAAAGTTGAACAACAATTATTCAAAATATTTCTATACTGTTATTTCATAAGTTTGGTTTAGTTAGGTTGAAAAGGATAGGGAAACCTATCCTTTTTGTTTTTTATAATAAACTCACGATGAAAGTAAATCCCGTTTCTTTTTGAACCATTTCGCTAAAAGATTCTTCTTTATATAAATTTAATTCCTTAAATTGATTTAAAAATAAAATGACAAAAACTCAGACCCTTTCAAAAAGCCACTGTTTAAAAGAATTAAATAGCACCAATAAAAAATTGAAATGGAATTTAAGGGGAAAGTTCTGATTATTGAAGACACATCTGTAGGCAATAAAAAACTAAATACAATCCTAAAAGAAAATGGTTATAAGGTTTATGCTTACAATACAGGGGCATCTGCTATTTATTCAGTCGAGGCCATTTCCCCGGAAATTATATTAATTGATCTCGAATTGAAAGACATGAATGGTTTTCAAGTTTGTGAAAAATTGAAATCTATCTCATCGGTAAAAGAAATTCCGGTCATTTTTTTGAGCAGATTAATTAACAAGGAAGATACTGCAAAAGGATTTAAGCTTGGAGCTGTTGATTTTATTTATAGACCTTTCCATGAGTCTGAGCTGATTGCCAGGGTTGGTTACCACATTCGGATGCGTCAAATGAAAATACAATATGAAGAACAGACCGATGAGTTGTTGAAAAAAAATATTGAACTTAAAAATAGTGAGGAAAAGTATAGGAATATCGTTGATTCAAGTCCACTTGGTGTTTATATATATAAATTAGAGTCTGATAAAAGGCTTATTTTCATGGGTGCTAATCCGGCAGCTGACAAGATAATTGGAACAGACCATAGGAAATACATTGGAAAAACAATTCAGGAAGCTTTTCCTAATTTAGCTGAAACAGATTTACCTGAAATTTACTCAAATATTGCAGTCGGAAATTCAAGCAATTATCATTTTGAAGTTGAATACCATGATGACCAGAATATAAATGGATTTTATAATGTAACAGCATTCCGGTCAGGGGAAAATTTTATAACAGTTCAGTTTGATGATATATCAGATCGAAAAAAAATAGAATTTGAACTTAAAAGAGCTCAGCAAATAACTCATATTGGAAGTTGGTATCTTGATCTGTCAACCAACATGGTAACATGGTCAGAAGAACTATATAAAATGTATGGATTTGATCCAACACTACCACCTCCTCCTTATACTGAACACATGAAACTGTTTACACCTGAAAGTTGGGAGCTTTTATCAAACTCGCTGGCAAAAACTACTGAAACAGGTGAACCTTACGAACTCGAACTAAAAACAGTAAGGAAAGATGGAAGTAACGGATGGATGTGGGTGAGGGGTGAAGTAGTCAAAAATTCATCTGGAGCATCAATTGGTTTATGGGGAGCTGCTCAGGATATATCTGAACGAAAGAATATTGAATTGCAATTAATTGAAAGTGAGATGAGATCTCGCAGCACTTTCGATCAATCCCCTGTGGGTTCTGCAATTATCGGATTAGACAAACGTTTTATTAAATGTAATGAAGCTTTTTGTAATTTTTTAGGTTACACTGATGATGAACTACAAGGTAAAACTATTTCGGATATTACATATCCCGAAGATGTTGAACTTGGAATGCAGGATATAAAACAAATGATCGAAGGTAAAAAAGAACCTGCAACTTTACAAAAAAGATATGTCCGCAAAAATGGAACTATTACCTGGGGTGAGGTTACTATTTCACTTGGAAGGGACAGAGATAACAAGCCTATCTG
Source organism: Prolixibacteraceae bacterium (assembly GCA_017998095.1). The sequence continues at coordinate 16,977 of JAGODU010000074.1, forward strand.
CTTTTTGCCAATTATTCAGGATATAAATGAACGTAAACTCGCTGAATCCCGGTTAGAACTATTCTTCTCCCAGTCAATAGTTGGTTTTTTCTTTATGATGTTGGATGAACCAATTAATTGGAGCGAAGATTCTGACAAAGAACAACTTCTGAATTATGCCTTTTCTAATCAGAGAATTACAAAAATAAACGATGCAATGCTTAACCAGTTTGGCTTTACACGTGAGCAGTATATCGGATTAACACCAAATGACTTATTTAAAAATGATATCCAAAAGAGAAAAGAGGAGTGGAAAATTCTTTTCGATACCGGCAAACTTCATTCTATAAGAGAAGAAAAAAAATCAAACGAAGAAAGTTTAATCTTAGAAGTAGATTACCAATGCATCTATAATTCAAATGGAAGTATTATTGGCCATTTTGGAATACATCGGGACATTACTGAGCAAAGGAATATGGTTTATCTGATACAGAAAGAAAGAAAACTTCTTCGAACTTTAATTGACAATATTCCTGACTCAATTTATGTAAAAGATTCAGAAGGCAGAAAAATAATTGCTAATCCGGCTGATTTAAAGATTTTAAATATCGATACTGAATCACAGTTAATTGGTAAAACTGATATAGAAATCATTCCCGGACCAATAGGAGTGAGGGGATATAATGATGATATGGAAGTAATTACTACCGGAAAACCAATCATTAACAAAGATGAAAAGTTTTTGATGCCCGACGGTAGTCAATTATGGTTGCTTACATCTAAAATCCCTTTTTCCATTGATAATAATGAAATTACCGGTTTAGTTGGTATTGGCCGTGATATAACCGAGTTAAAGAAGTCTAACGAATCAATCATCAAACTTTCAAAAGCTATAGAACAAAGTCCGTTATCAATTATTATTACTGACACTAATGGTAATATAGAATATACAAATCCCAAATTCACAGAAATAACAGGCTATTCAAGTATTGAAGCAAAGGGAAAAAATCCTAGAATAATTAAGTCTGGGGAAACGCCAATAGATACCTACCAAATGCTTTGGAATTCAATTAAAAATGGTAAAGAATGGCGTGGAGAATTACACAATCGAAAGAAAAATGGTGAACTTTATTGGGAATCAGTTTCTATATCGCCAATTATAAATGAGAACGGAGAAATCATTAATTACATAGCTATAAAAGAAGATATTACAATTCAGAAAGATTTGTTGAATGAATTAATTGTATCTAAAGAAAAAGCAGAAGAAAGTGATCGTTTGAAATCTGCCTTTTTAGCTAATATGAGCCACGAAATTCGCACTCCTCTTAACGGAATCCTGGGATTTACTGAATTATTAATTGATCCTGATTTCGAAGAAGGGCAAAAATCAGAGATGGCAAGATTGATTCTTGAAAACGGAGATCAATTATTATCGATCATAAATGATGTACTGGATATTTCAAAAATAGAGTCAGGTCTGATTGATTTAAACAATTCAGTATTTTCAGTAAAACAATTATTAATTGATGTCAAAAAAACATTTGAAAAGAATGCTTTAGCTAATAAAATCGACCTGAAAATTTCTGAGAATATTCCTGCCAATGAAATTAAAATTAAAAGTGATAACACAAAAATCAAACAGGTACTTAATAATTTATTAAGTAATGCTTTGAAATATACTGATAAAGGATTTGTCGAGATTGGGTATAAAGACTTAGAAACAGAAATCGTTTTTCATGTGATGGATTCAGGTGTTGGAATTCCAACAGAATATCAGGAAAAAATATTTCAACGTTTTTTGCATCTGGAACCAAACAGGTCAAAGCTTGCAGGTGGAAACGGTTTGGGACTGTCTATTTCTAAAAGTTTTGTAGAAATGATGGGGGGTAGGATATGGGTTGAAAGCGAGGTAGGGAAGGGAAGTTGTTTTTATTTCAGTATTCCTAAAAATAATTAAAAGAAATTACAAGAA
>JAGODU010000301.1 GCA_017998095.1 Prolixibacteraceae bacterium
TCTTGAATGTCTTGACCAATTTTATAAAAAAGTACCTTCAGACGGCGTTTGCAGCGGAGGAGCTGAAATATGGCAGTATTCTACAGCCAAATATTTTCAGTCGCTTGAACTTCTTGAAATGGTTTCAATTGGAGAAATTGATATTTACAGCGATGAGCTTCTTAAGAAAATGGGTGAATATATTTGTGCAACCCACATAAGTGACAATTATTTCTACAGTTATTCTGAATGTTCACCTGAACTTGTTTTACCTGCCTCATTGATTTATCGTTATGGTGAAAAGGTAGACAGTGACATGATGAAGGGATATGCAGCATATCTGGCACAACAGCAGAAGCAAAAGGGTTATCCTGTTTCAGGCGATCTTTTCAATAAAATTTAGTATGTTGTTGATTACGATAAAATTTTAAGGATAAATGCTAAAGAACCATTGCTGGCTGATTATTCATTCAATGAAAGTCAGATAGTAATTGCAAGATCAAAAGAAGGTTCAAAAGAAGGTTTTTATTTTGGAGTTAAAGGGGGGAACAATGATGAATTCGGCAATCAGAATGATGCAGGGAGCTTTATCCTATATGCCAATGGCAAGCCATTTATAGTTGATCCGGGATCGATAGAGAAAACAGCAAAATCAATTAATAAAGGCAGATATACAATTTGGGCAAATCAGTCGGCATGGCACAACCTGCCTACTATTAACGGTCAAATGCAAAAGGAAGGGTCCAATTTCAGGACTACAGGTATGGATCGCTCATCAAATGGCAGTCAGGTAACTGTTTCCATGAATCTTTTATATGCTTACGACTTGACTGCTGGTATCGACAGTTGGACGAGAACTTATAATTTCAACCGGAACAGCGGGCTTGAAATATCAGACAGGTTTAACCTTAATAAAGTTGAGGGCGAAACATTTGTATCGTTTATAACATTATCAAAACCACAGATTAAGAAGAATGGCTTAGTTTCTTTCAAGGTTGACGGGCAGGAATATGAATTTGAATACAAAACCTCACTCAATATATCGGTTGAAGAAATAAATACAAGTGAAAGCCCTGAGTTGAAAGAGTGGGGATCAAATCTTTACAGAATAGTTCTTAAACCAAATTCTCCCGAAAAATCAGGTACCTGGTCTTATTTGTTCAGGAAAGTTTAATACTTTTTGCTTTCTTTGAAAAAAATAAACTTTCAATCAGGGAATGACATATCTTATTCTGATAGCATATATTTCAGTCCTGGCTTTTATTGCAGTCAGAAGCTACCCGAAAGTTAAAAATTATTCAGATTTCTTTGTAGCAAGAAAAAAGGGTAATTATTTTACCATTACAGGTAGTCTTATTGCAACAATTCTCGGAGGATCAGCAATAATTGGGGCAGTAGACGATGGATTAAGAATTGGAAGTGCAACATCGTGGTATCTGATATGTGCTTCAACCGGTCTTTTTGCTTTGGTTCCTCTTGTTTCAAAAGTAAACAGTACAGGCAAATTTACCCTTCCTGAAATGCTGGGTGAAATGTATAATAAGAAGGCAGGAAAGCTTGCTTCTTATGTAATTCCCGTTGCCTGGCTTGGAATTATTGCAGCGCAAATAATTGCTGCCGCAAAAGTTTTAAACAGCTTTACCTCTTTATCCTACGAAGCAGGTGCTATTATTGCAGGTTGCGTATTTATTGCATATACAATTGCCGGAGGACAGGTATCAATATTAAAAACCGATTTATTTCAGGCAATACTTGTTTTAACAGGTATGGGTATTGTTGGATATTATACTTATAAGGCAGGGTGTACTTCTGTTTCAGAGAATGCTCTGAAATTTCCTTTTAATGTCAATTTTAAGCCTGTTGATGTTTTCATTCTTCTTATAACATATTCATCTACATTTACAGTTGGACCTGACATATATTCAAGAATATTTTGCACAGATAATAAAAAGACAGCTGTTAGGGCTGTACTGACTGCTGCAATAATTTTATTGCCCGTTTCAATTGTTGTCGGATTAATAAGCTTCTATGGAAGCAATTGTCTGCCACTCTTTAAAGGAGGTTCTGTATTTATTGGTGTTTGCAATTCGGTATTACCGGGATGGGCAGTTTCGTTTATTGTTGTTTCATTATTAAGTGCACTTTTATCTTCAGCCGACACAACAATATTGAGTGCATCGATAATAGTAACAGGCTTAATTGAAAAAGAAAATTATGGAGCGAAAACCTTGTTGAAGACAAGATTGATGATAATGTTAATAGGCTTGTTAAGTATATTTCTTGCTTTAAATTATACATCTGTGATAGGGATATTACTTATTGCCCTTACAGTATATTCAGGTGCTTTTATAATACCTGTCCTGTTTGGACTTTTAAAATTGAATGTAAACAAAAACAATGTCAACACAGCAATAATAGCCGGAGGTATAATTGCTTTTACAGGAAAGATAATTTCAATTTCGGGTATGACTAAATCAGGAAATGCAGTAATAATTTCTGCTTTTCTTTTAAACGGACTAATTTTAATTATAAGAAGAAAAAAGACTTAGAAAGGGTTTGTTATAATTTAAATCAGATTTAAAATTTTTTCAATACTGATAGGCTTTTGAAAATAGCCATCAGCTTCTTTAATCTTTTCATCAAAGCCCGAATCATCAATACTAAAACCTGACATTACAATGACCTTTATATTACTGTTGATGGATTTAAGACTGCTTAAAACAGTGTTGCCTTCTAACGGAGGAATCTCTCCATCAAGTAATACGAAATCAATGCTGTTTGAATTTATTTTGAAGAACTGTAAAGCTTTCCGGGCATTTGAAAAGCAATAAGCATCATATCCAAGTCCTGAAACTATTTTAGATGAAATATCCCTTACAATTTTTTCATCGTCAATAATAATAACTTTTAATAAGCCTTTTCCGAAGATTTTTTCATCAGGAGCGATTACCAAATCGTAATTATCTGCATCATTTTGCGGAAGGTAAATATTGAATTTGGTTCCATCCTGCTGGTTGCTGAAAACTTTAATCAAGCCTTTATGCTGATTAATTATTTTTTTAGAAAGAGAAAGACCAATACCTGTATTTTCTTTTGCAGGTTTATCATTATTAAATGGATCAAATAATCGTTCTAATTCACTTTGAGCTATAATCCTTTCTGAATCAGAGATTGTTACTCTAAGGTACCTGCCTTTATTCAATTCTCCGTTTTTCTGTAAGTCTTTATTGTCAAAATATACAGAATTCAGACTTACAAATATATCTTCCTTTTTACTGACTGACTGGAGTATATTTTCAATAATATGATAAAATGCTTTTTTAAGAAGATAAGGATCTCCGGCAACTCTGTCATTTTGACTTTCAGCAATTCGGGTTATTTTAACAGAAGAGGTTAAGTTAAATTTAACAATAATCTCTTCGATTAATTTGCTGACACTTACTATCTCATCAATCTTTTTGTTTTTATCTGAGAATGGGATAATCTCACCGGAAATCTTGTCAGCTGTTTCAATTGATTTTAAAATATTGAAAACATAAGAAGAAAGGGTTTCGTCTTTAATTTTATTTACCAGAGCAAAAGAATTTCTTGTAACATAGTTTAATAGCTTAAACAGTTCATCAGCATAATAATTTGAAATTAATTTGATAGTTTTAATTCTTTCATTAGCTAAATTCTTCTGTTCTTCATTTTTAAGCCTTGATATGTCTTCAACTATTTGAATAGCACAGCTTGTATCACCGTACTTATCTTTCATCTGCGATACATTTGAATTAATCCAGATCCTGTCTCCGTTTTTACAATACATTTGTGTTGTCTGATTGAATGAAGCTATAACACCGGTAAATAACTGGGAAATTTTAGATATGCTTTCGCCAAGATTTTCACTATAAGTAATTTCATCCAATTTTTTCAACAGAAGTTCATCCAGTTCAAATCCGAATAACCGGGCATAATTTTTATTAGCAAAAATGATATG
>JAGODU010000075.1 GCA_017998095.1 Prolixibacteraceae bacterium
TTTAATGTTTTGAGTCAAGAGCATTATTCCTGCCTCTGCATAGTTATTTGCAAAAGAGCCAGTCAAATGATTTATTGAGCTGTCTGGATTAACAGCATTGCCATCTTGCCCATTAGAATGATGTCCTAATGAAATATAAGGGAACAATATATTGTGAGTTAAAGAATTTTCAACTTTATAAAATAAAGATTCTCTAAGTATAAATGAAGGAGTACTTATTGGAAAAGAACTCCTTGAATAAGATCTGAATACAATGCGTGGGCTAAATTCAAAACCAAACCTTTTTTTTACACCAAAAAGGAATAAATTATCAGGAGAAAAATTAACCTCAGATACCAGAGGCTCTAAATTTCCAAATCCTTCCGAGATTGTGACATAGCTTGGCGAAGTGAAAGTGATTCTATCAAATAAAAAAACATCATCAGTATTTTCTGCTTGTGAAAAAGATTTCCGGGAGAAAGAAAACAAAAAGATAAATAACAGAAAAAATAATTTTAATCTCATAAAAATTATTAATAAAGATCTGAAAATAAGCAACAGATTAAATCCTTAGTATCTGTATTAATGTCAAAATTACAATAAGAAAATTATCTGTTATTGTTAAATCTAAAAAATTCCAATATTTTTCATATGACAACATATTTTAGAAAGTAATATTATATTTTTAGATTCAAATAAAACCTAATATGAGTACTATTTTCAGAAAGAAGACAATTGCCCACCTGATAAATGAGGCAGAAAACACCTCCGGGCTAAAAAGGGAGTTGACTGCCAGGAATTTAATTGCATTGGGCATAGGAGCAATAATTGGTACCGGTATTTTCGTTCTGACAGGTACTGCCGCTGCAAATTACGCAGGACCAGCTATTATTTTATCCTTTATTCTTTCAGCAGTCGGGTGTGTATTTGCAGGTCTTTGTTATGCTGAATTTTCATCAATGATTCCAATTGCAGGAAGTGCCTATACTTATTCGTATGCCACACTTGGTGAATTCTTTGCCTGGATAATTGGATGGGATCTTATTCTTGAGTATCTTTTTGCATCATCAACAGTTGCTGTTGGTTGGTCGGGTTATCTGGTAAGCTTTTTAAAGGATTTTGGAATAATCATACCTACTGAATTTTGCTCTGCTCCGATTAACCATATTCCGGGACAAGGATGGTTTTTTACTGGTAGCATAATAAACTTTCCGGCAGTAATTCTGGTAGTTCTTGTTTCAACACTATTATACATTGGGATAAAAGAATCGAGCAGGATAAACAACATTATTGTTTTTATTAAGGTGGCTGTAATTCTTCTTTTCATTGGCTTTGGGATCTCATTTATAAACACTGACAACTGGACACCTTTCATACCTGAAAACACTGGCAGTTTTGGATCATTTGGTATTTCAGGAATATTTACAGGGGCAGCCGTAATTTTCTTTGCATACATTGGTTTTGATGCTATTTCAACCGCAGCACAGGAAACAAAGAATCCACAGAAAGATATGCCGGTTGGAATACTTGGATCGCTTGTTGTGTGTACTGTACTTTATATTGCCGTAGCAGCTGTATTGACAGGAATAGTAAATTATAAAGAACTGAATGACCCTGCACCTATTGCTCTTGCAATTGACAAAGCAGGAAAGTCATTATTCTGGCTTCGTCCTCTTGTAAAAATCGGAGCCCTTGCCGGGTTGACATCAGTAGTACTTGTAATGATAATGGGTCAGACACGAATTTTTTATACGATGGCAAATGATGGGTTACTTCCGAAAAGCTTTTCAAAGATTCATCATAAATATCATACTCCACACATAACAACCATAGTTACAGGGCTATTAGCTGCATTAATTTCAGGTATCCTTCCGATAGGTATACTTGGAGAACTAGTATCTATTGGAACACTCCTCGCATTTGTAATAGTATGTGTCAGTGTAATCGTCTTAAGAAAGACAAATCCCAATGCACACAGGCCATTTAAAGTACCTTTTGTACCATTGTTTCCAATAATCGGAATAGTTGTTTGCATGGCACAAATGATATCTTTACCTGTTGACACCTGGTTAAGATTACTTATTTGGATGGTTATAGGTTTTCTGATTTATTTTCTATACAGTAAAAAGCACAGCAAATTACTAAGATAAGCTGATATTAACTAAGAATGCTTAGAGACCAATAATCTATGCTAATATTACAAAGTTTCGTATTATTGCATAATTTTATAAAACCTGATGACAGGGACGCAATATATTTTAAAAAATGGAGTTTTAAATTCCTATAAAAACATTGGCATTGAACAAATATTTCATATATAGATTTTTAATTCTTTCATTCCTGATTGTACTGATTTCATCATGTTCTACAGAAAAGAACACATTGATTAACAGGGAATTTCATAACCTTAATGCACATTATAATGTTTACTTCAATGGTAATGAAGCTTTAAAGGCAGGAGTATTGAAAATTGAAGAAAATGTTGAAGAAGATTATACTAAGATTTTACCAATATTTAAAGAGAGTCTTTCCAACACCGACAAGGTAGTTTCGGGAGATATGACTACTGCTATTGAAAAAAGTGAAAAGCTTATCAAATTTCACTCGATAACCAAACCTCCGGTAAATAAAAATAAATCAAGAAGCAGAAAAAAAACTGAAGCCAAAAGTGAGTATAACAGATGGGTTGATAATGCTTACATGATGATGGGAAAAGCTTATTTGTATAAAAAGGATTTCCCAATGGCAAGCAGTACATTCCAGCTTGTAATCAGAAAATTTAAAGATGAGCCTGTTAAATATGAAGCTTATTTGTGGTTAATAAGAAGTTATAATGAATCGGAGAGATATACAGAATCACAACAGTTAATTGAAACGCTTGAAAATGACAGTAATTTTCCTGATAAGCTAAATGGAGAACTGGCAATAGTTGCCGCTGACATGCACCTCAAGCAGCAGCATTATGATGAAGCAATTCGTTTTCTGGATATTGGGATAAAAAATATCAAAGGGAATAAAAGGAAAACCAGGTATTCATTTATTCTTGCTCAGCTTTATCAGGAGACGGGAAAAAAACAACAAGCTTTAACTGCATACAAACAGGTAGTAAGGCGCAGGCCGGATTATGAAATGCTTTTCAATGCAAGAATAAATAGTGCAAGAGTTTCTACAGGAGATGGTAATTCATCATCATTAAGAAAAGAACTTAACAAGATGCTGAAAAAGAAATGGAATGAACCATATTACGATCAGATATATTATGCACTCGGGAATATTTCATATAATGACGGAAAGATTGATGAATCAATAGAATTATATAAAAAATCGGTGTCATTTTCAGCTGATAATATTTATCAGAGAGCTTTAAGTTGCCTCACTCTTGCTGATGCATATTTTGAAAAAAGAAATTACATCCCTTCCGGTAAATATTACGACAGCGCAATGGTTATAATTGATGATACCTATCCCAATTATGAATCTGTTTCTAAAAAATATAACAGTTTAAGCAAGCTTGTTGAAAATCTTGTTACAGTTGAAACACAAGATAGTCTTCAAAAATTGGCACTTCTTAGTGAGCAGGATCTGAATAAAAAGATACAAGGCTGGATTGAAGCTGAAAAAGAAAGGCAGAAAGCACTTGAACCTGATGAAGGTGAGCAAAATCTTTCCGCTAACTATTACAGGGCAAACTCAAGCAGGATGAGACTTAGCAATACCGGTTCAAGCTTTTACTTTTACAACACTTCAACAGTTTCTTACGGGAAAAAAGAGTTTGCTAATTTGTGGGGAGAAAGAAAGAATGAAGACAACTGGCGTAGAAAAGATAAATCAGAATCAGTGTTTAATGAAGAAGGTGAAGTCGTTACTGAAGAATTAGCTGAAGAAATTGCAGTTGAAGAACAGAAAAGGGCTGATGATCCTTTAACTCCGGAATATTATACACAGGATATTCCTAAAAATGATTCTCTGTTAGCAGCTTCTCATATAAAAATACGAGATGCATTATTTGCTTCAGGTAATATATCAAAAGCTGAATTTAATGATTTAAAATTATCAATAGGTTGCTACAGAGGCCTAAATGATCGCTACTCGGAAAACATATATGAGCTCCCGAGTTATTTTAATTTGTGGGATTTATATAAAAGCATTGGAAACACTGATAGTTCAGCATTTTATAAAAATTTGATTATAAGCAAATACCCCAATACAAACTATGCTAAATATCTTATTAATCCTAACTTCCTTGTAGAAGAAGCAGCAAGAAGGGATAGTATAAATCAGATTTATACCACTGCTTTTAATTTATACAAAAAGAGAGACTTCAATTCAGCAGCAAGATATAGCAATGCTGTGTTAAAAATGAATCCTGACAGTTCAATAGAATCAAAAGCAAAATTCATACAAATAGTTTCTTCATCAAGAGATTTAGGAAATAATGTTCTATCAGATTCATTGCAATATTTCATAAAAAGGTATCCTAAGTCTGAGCCTGTTACTTTAGCGCAGAACATACTTGCTTTAATAAAAAACAATAAGCTGACAGATTATACACAGCTTGTTAATTCTGGCTATCTGAGCGATGTAATAAAAAACAATGAGCTGATGCCTCAGAATTATAACACTAACGATTCAATAGAAAGCAAATGGAGTAAGGACAGCGACTTGTTACATTATTTTGTAATTGCATTCCCCGATAATAATGACATCAATATAAACAGGCTGAAATTTGATATTGCAAATTACAACCTTGATAATTTTACATCTCTTGATTTCGAAATAGAAACTGAAAGTTTAAATCCTGAAACAAGATTATTAATAGTAAGGAATTTTGATAATAAAGAAGATGCTCTTATTTATTTTCTTTCAATTGTTAGAAAACAGGAAGTATTTAAAACTCTGGCAGGAAAATCATATCTCAACTTTGTTGCTTCAAATAAAAATTACAGAGAAATACTGAACGAGAAATCTTATAACGACTATCTGGGATTCTTTATTAAAAACTATAGTAACATAACAACAGGAAAATTCTCGGAAAAAGATCTTGAGTCTCCTGAGGAGCTTATGGCTAAGCTTAAAGAAGATCCGGCTGATGAACTCAAAGAGCAAGGGGAATATGTTGTTGTAGAAACAAAAGATGCCAATTATACACCTCCTGTAAAGAAAGAACAGCTATTTAATTCTGATTTGAATAAGCCATTTTACTATACTATTCTGATACATCAGAAAAATGTATCAACAGGATATTTGATGCGTGATTTTGTAAAATATAATTCATCTGTTCATAAAGATAAAAGGCTGAAAGTTATTCCAAACAGATTACAGGAATCGACATTACTTTCTGTTTTAACTTTCAATGATGCATTTACTGCAAATGATTATTTAAAGACTACCGAAGAAAAGAATGAATTGTTTTCATCTATAAAAGATTTGAAATATGATTCTTTTATCATAAGTGAAGAGAATTTCAAAAAACTTACTGAAACCGGGAATATTGAAGAATGGAAGAAGTTCTATGAAACTAACTTTGTAAAGAGAAGAATTCAGGCGCCTAAAGCAGAAGTAAAATCAGAAAATAAAGTATCTGAATCAACACAAAATATAGAAGTCCCGGCTACTGTTGAAAAGGAAAAAATCAACACGAATAAAGTTCCGGAAAAGGCTGAATTAATTAAGGAAATACCTTCCCCAAATGAAAACGAACAAGAAGTCAAGGAAGTAAACATACCTGAAGAAAAATCTAAAGAAATTACAACTTCAATGTATGGAACAGACAATTCATCAATACAAAGTCTGATATTTATTGTTCCTACAGAAGGCACACACAAAACTTTACTTTTAACCTATATATCAAGATTTAATGCCATGAAATACAGAAGTTTCAGCATAGAAGTTACAACTGAAAAGCTTGATGATATTAATACTATGGTAATTGTTAAGAACATTGGCAATAAAGAAAAAGCAGCTGATTACTTTGTTAATCTAAAAGCAGATCAAAGAGTTTCATCTTTGATAAAAGACAATGAATACAAGGGTTATTTAATAAGCAATGAAAACCTTATGATGTTAAGGCAGTCAAAGGATGTTGGGGAATATCAGAAATTCCATGATGCCAATTATTGAAAAGAGCACTTTTGCAGAATTTAAACAAAAACTTCATTTCTTCATATAATTAATTTCAGAAAAAAGCAATAAAAAAAGGTGCTTATTGTTATTATAGTATCTCAATCACTAGTTATATTAATAAATAAAAATGATAACAGGTAATGCAAACTAAGAAATCAAAAATACTTTGGGTAGATGACGAGATAGATCTTTTAAAACCTCACATCATTTTTCTTGAGAACAAGGGTTATGAGGTTTATACTTCTACTAACGGGGCTGATGCAATAGATATGGTAAAAGAGCAGTTATATGATATTATCTTTCTTGATGAAAACATGCCCGGTTTCAGTGGCTTACAGACCTTAAGCAAGATAAAGGAGATAAATAATCTTGTTCCTATTGTAATGATCACAAAAAGTGAAGAAGAAGCCATAATGGATGAAGCAATTGGTTCGAAGATGGCTGATTATCTCATTAAACCTGTTAATCCAAAACAAATTTTGCTTTCAATAAAGAAAAATATAAACAAGAATGAGCTTGTTACCCGTCAGACAACATCGGCTTACCAAATGGAATTCGGTAAACTGGGAATGCAAATAAATGATTCATTAACAATTCCTGATTGGGAAGATCTTTACAGAAAACTTGTGTACTGGGAGATGGAGTTAAGTAACTCTGATGATAAAGCGATGGATGAAGTGTTGCAAATGCAGAAGAGTGAAGCAAATTTATCATTTTACAAATTCATAAAGAAAAGTTATACAGGATGGTTGGATCATGAAAAAAGTGACAGACCAATTTTATCAACGGATTTATTTAGAAAAAGGATATTCCCTTTACTTGATGAAGGCAAGAAAGTATTTGTTCTCCTGATTGATAATCTACGCTTTGATCAATGGAGGGCATTAAGTCCGATCATCAGTGAATACTATTCAATAGTCAGGGAAGATATTTATTTTTCAATACTTCCTACAGCTACCATGTATGCCCGTAATAGTATTTTTTCGGGATTAATGCCTGCTGATATAAAAAAGGTATTCCCTCAGTTATGGATTGATGAAGATAATGATGAAGAGGGTAAGAATAATTATGAGGAAGAACTTCTGAGAAAGCAAATGATCAGAAATGGAAGAAAGGAAAAGCTTTATTTTGAAAAGATAACAAATGCAAAACCAGGCAGAAAAAGTACGGATAGCATCAACATGATAGTAAATTCCGATCTATCTGTAATGGTAATAAACTTTGTAGATATGATTTCTCATGCCCGTACAGAAATGGACATGATAAAGGAGCTTGCAGGGGATGAAGCTGCATACAGATCACTAACTATAAGTTGGTTTAAGCATTCAGGGATTACAGATCTTTTAAAAGAACTCAGGAACAGCAATTTTGAATTAATTATTACAACTGATCACGGCACAATAAAAGTTAATAACCCTTTGAAAGTTGTAGGTGAAAGAAGTACGAATACAAACCTCAGGTATAAATTTGGCAGAAATCTGAATTACAATCCCAAAGAAGTTTTTGAAATAAAAAGACCCGGAGATGCAAGACTGCCTGCCCCATTCGTAAATACTACATTTATTTTTGCAGGAAATCAGGACTTCTTTGCATATCCCAATAACTATAATTATTATGCAGGGCATTTTAAAAATACTTTCCAGCATGGAGGTATTTCAATGGAAGAAATGATGATCCCACTTATACGATTGCAACCAAAATAAGAAAGGCACATTAGCCTCCTTAACATCTTAACATCCACAAGTACCGTCTGCTTTTAGACGGTCTTTTTTTGTCATTATATTTTATAGTTATATATTCGCATTTAATGAACCAATACCACATTTGAAATGAATGAAACTTTTTGTGTTATAATGGCCGGAGGCATTGGTAGCAGGTTCTGGCCCTTAAGCAAATCATCACGACCAAAACAATTTATTGATATTCTTGGAAATGGAGAGACTCTTATCCAACAAACATTCAGAAGGCTAAGTAAAATATGTCCGCCATCTAATTTTCTGGTAGTTACTAATCTTGATTACAAAGAAATGGTACTTGACCAATTAACTGAATTAAAGGAAGATCAGGTATTATGTGAACCTATGAGAAGAAATACTGCACCATGTATTGCTTATGCCTGTCATAAAATCAAAAAGAAATGCAAGAATGCCAATATCATTGTTGCTCCTTCTGACCATTTGATAACAAAAGAATCAGAATTTATTCAAGAGCTACAAAACGGACTTGAATTTATTAATGATAACGATGCATTGCTGACTCTAGGAATTACTCCAAGCAGGCCAGAAACAGGTTACGGTTATATTCAGGTTAATGACACCATTAATTTTAAAAGTATCAACAACCTTTATAAGGTTAAAACATTTACTGAAAAGCCTGATCTTAAAATGGCCAGGGTTTTCATGGAAAGTGGCGAGTTTTATTGGAATTCGGGTATATTTATCTGGTCTTTAAATTCAATATTATCAGCATTTGAAAATTATCTTCCTGAAGTAAACGATCTGTTCACTAAAGGACATAAGTATTACTACACTTATGAAGAACAGGCCTTTTTAAGTAAAGCTTATTCTGAATGCCAGAACATCTCAATCGACTATGGAATCATGGAGAAAGCCCGTAATGTTTATGTTATGTGCTCAGACTTCGGATGGAGTGATTTAGGTACATGGGGTTCTTTATGGGACAATTCTGAGAAAGATCAGTCTGGAAATGCAATAAAAGGTAAGAATATCAAAGTCTACGACACTAAAAATTGCATTTTAAATATGAGCGATGATAAGCTCGCTGTAATACAAGGCTTAAAGGATTATATAATTGTCGATTCAGATGACATATTGCTGATCTGTAAGAAAGAAGATGAACAGCAAATAAGACAATTTGTAAATGATGTGAAAATATCTAAAGGAGATCAATACGTATAAAAAAAGAGAAGCTCTGATTAAATTGCAATCAGAGCTTCTCTTTTATAATAGCTTTAAAATAACTTCATATCATCCAAAACATTCATCACGTCTTTCACTGCTGATGCTGAAGAATCAAGCAAAGTTTTTTCATCATCATTAAGCTTAACTTCAATAATTTGTTCGATACCGTTTTTTCCAAGTTTAACAGGAACTCCGACATAAATATCATTTAACCCATACTCGCCCTGAAGATAAGCACATACCGGGAAAATACGTTTCTGGTCAAGAATGATAGCTTCAACCATTTGAGCAGCAGCTGATCCCGGAGCATACCATGCAGAAGTACCCATAAGATTAACTAATTCTCCTCCTCCTTTTTTAGTTCTGTCAATGATAGCATTGAGTTTATCTTCTTCAATCATTTCTGTAACAGGAATACCGGAAACTGTAGTATAACGAGGTAGTGGAACCATTGTATCACCATGTCCTCCAAGTAAAAGAGCCTGGATATCTTTTGGATTTATATCAAGAGCTTCAGCAAGGAAAGCACGGTAACGAGCTGTATCAAGAATACCTGCCATACCAAATACTTCATTTTTTGATTTTTTTGAAGCAAGGAAAGCTACGTATGTCATTACATCAAGAGGATTCGAAACAATAATTATCTTAGCATTTGGAGAATATTTAACAATATTTTCAGTAACACTTTTAACAATACCTGCATTAATTGAAATCAGGTCATCTCTGCTCATACCCGGTTTACGGGGAACACCTGATGTAATAACAACTACTTCTGAATCTGCTGTTTTTGTATAATCATTTGTAGAACCTGTGATTCTTGTATCATAATAATTGATTGGGGCAGTTTGCCATAAATCTAAAGATTTTCCTTCAGCAATCCCCTCTTTGATATCAAGTAAAACTACTTCATTGACGATACCTTTTTCAGCAATTACCTGAGCGCAAGTAGCACCCACATTCCCTGCTCCAACAACTGTAACTTTCATACTTTATTAGTGTTAATATTCTTATTATTTATTTAATACGGGACACAAAATTAAGCCCTTTTTTCACATAAATAAGAAGTATCAACAAAACAAATAACAAGTTAACAATTAGATAAAGGGAAATTGAGCTTATTTTAATGATTGGTTACATCTCCGCCTGAGGAAGATGAAACATGCTCTATTTCAGGATTTCCATAGTATGAAATATCACCCCCGCTAGAAGCATCTGCTATAACTTTTTCAGTAACGGAAACCTTAATGTCCCCTGCACTTGACGCATTTAAATCACATGTTTTAACTGTAAGACTCTTACCGTCAATATCTGCTCCTGAACTGGCAATACCTTTGAAATAATCGGATGTTCCCTCAATTGTTGCACCTGCTCCACTTGAAACATTGCAAAACAATTCTTTGGCTTCAACGGCAACTTTTATATCAGCTCCTGAATCTACATTAATCTTTAAAACATCAGTCTTTAACAAGGTTTCTCCTGATATATCAGATCCTGATGAAGCACTAAGGGAGTTCAATTTCTTATAATTGACATAAACATTGATTTTTGAAGCATGTCTTATATTGCAATCTATATAACATTTAAGAGTAGATTCTTTTACTTCTGTTATAATGCAGTCCATTAAATTTTCATCTGCTTCTACTAATACTTTTTCTTCATCCCCCTGAAATATAAATACATCAATACCGGCACTAGCCTTTATTTCATCAAAGGGCATTACTTTACGAGTTTCTTTTACAACATTACCATCGCCTTTTCTGGCATGTATCCAGTTATCTGCTTTTATATTACAAGAATAGAATATAGGGATGACAATCAACAATAATAAACTGATCTTATTCATAACATTAGGTATTAATTTATAAACTTCTGTGTTAGCTTATGACGAAATTAGAACCAAAATGTTACTATCATTTAAGAAAAGTTGCAAATCATTGATTTTTATCGGCTAAATAGAAATTTAAAAGGATGAAATTAGTCTTTGACAGCAAGAATTTTCTTATACTCTTCTTTATTTTTAAGAATCTCAATTGCCTTAAGCACACATTCATCATCTTTCACAGATGATTTAATTGAACCTGTTTGGAAATAATATCTTGAAATAAGTTCACTTTTAAGGAGTTCAGATATCTCATATTTGAATTTATTCATATCCCTGTCAAGATCCGGAGTTAACTTTTTTTCTAGATCTGCAATATCTTGTTCAGCTAAATCGGAATACATGTCTTTTTTAACTGTTTCCTTTAATTCATTAAGCTTATTCTGTGAATCAGAAGTATAAGTAAAGTTGTTTGATTTAATGAATTCAATAAAATCACTATAAATCTTATCGGTAATCTGGAATTCACTTACATCAGCAATTTTCTCATTCTCAGTCCTGAATTTAGTTGCATAATCAAAGAACATAAATTTGCTGATGAGATTTATAGTCAGATTACTTATTTCTTTATCTTCAATTTTTATATCAGGAACAACACCTCCACCATCATATACTTTTCTTCCATTTTTTGTTGAAAATTCACTTATAAGAGAATCCGGAACATGTCCAACACTTCCGTCTTCATTTCGGTGTGAGTAATCAAGTGCCTGAATACACCTGCCGCTTGGAATATAATATTTGGCAGTAGTTACTTTAAGCTTGGTGTTATAACTTAAATCTCTGGTAGTTTGCACAAGCCCTTTTCCAAATGTCCTTGTCCCAATTACTACAGCTCTGTCTAAATCCTGCATTGTACCAGAAACAATCTCAGAAGCAGAAGCAGAACCCCTGTTTACTAAAACTACCAAAGGAATCTCAGTATCAACAGGATTTCCTGTTGTTTTATACACTTTATCCCATTGTGAAACCTTGCCTTTTGTACTTACTACTTCACAGTCTTTATTTAAAAAAAGATTACAAAGGTTCACTGATTCTATAAGTAATCCACCAGGATTCCCTCTAAGATCAAGGATTATATTTTTAGCTCCTTTAGCTTCTTTTAAGTCAAGCATTGCTTTTTTAACTTTTTCAGAACAATCTTTAGTGAAATTTGAAAGATGAATGTATCCAACTTCATCGTTCAACATTCCATAATAACTAATTGGTTCAATAACAATCTTTTCCCTTACAATATCAATGTTTAAAGGTTTCTTCTGTCCATATCGCTTAATCTTTAGATTAACAGTTTGACCTGCTGAACCTTTTAGTAAATTACTAACGTCTTCAGTAGTCATCTTTTCAGTAGATTTCCCCGCTACTTCCAGAATTACATCACCAGCCATCAGTCCTGATTTACATGCAGGAAAACCTTCGTATGGTTCAGAAATAATTATTTCTTCTCCGTGTTTACTAATTAATGCGCCAATTCCTCCGTATTCTCCTGTAGTCATAAATCTGAAATCTTCAATATCACTTTCAGGAATGTAATTTGTATAAGGATCTAATGATGACAACATATCATCAATACTTTCCTTGACAAGTTTACCCGGATCAACTTCATCAACATAAAAAGTATTCAGCTCTCTGAATAAAGAAAAATAAATATCAAGATTCTTGGCTATTTCGAAATTCTTGTTGTCAATATTGTTTAGCCCCATGAATGCAAAACCGGAAATGGTTATTGCTGAAACAATAATTATGGCTTTCTTACTAAATTTCTTCATCTGAAAATTGTTTGTGTATTCTTTTAATAATGAATGAGCAAAAATAATAATTCAAAAAGAATATCAGGTCAATTCTTTTAAAGTTTGTTTTTTTATTCAAAATATGATGAATTTACAATCATCAAACTTTAAAAAATCTCCATAGTTTCTCTGACCATTCAACACTAGCATAATCTATGCCAATCCTGAAACTGCAATTATAGTTGCATTTATATCCATCATCTTCTATCCAAATACGGGAAGAAGTATTTAAATCTTCACCATAAAAAGACTTATCAATTTTAAGCTCGGTTCCAATCTTTCCGGGGCCATCAATCCCTTCAACTCTCCTTATTAAAACAGCAGCCGGATAGTCAATATCTCCTGTAACAATATTTAACAACCAAAATTTCCCATAAATAAGGTAAACATATATTTTACCTCCCTCATGATACATCATTTCTGTTCTGGGAGTTCTTCCCTTTGAAGCATGGCAAGCGAGATCTTCTTCCCCTCTGTATGCTTCAGTTTCAGTAATTCTGTACCTTTTTATTTCTCCCGTATCAAAACATCTGACAAGTATTTTACCTACCAGATCAGGTGCAATTTCAAGAACTTCTCCTTTAAAATAATCAGTTCCAAGTTTTTCCCCTTTTTTTATTGCCGAAACCATATTTTATTATTCTTTTTCTAATATCCCTATCTTATTAAATAACCATAGAATCAATGACAATAAAACTCCTGTTACTGCAGCCAACGCCATTCCTTTCATCTCAACAGAACCAATATTCACTGAAGCTCCGCTGACTCCTATAACGAAAGTAACAGCACATGGAATCATATTAATATTTTTACTGAAGTCAACTTTTTGTTCTACAAACATTCTTAATCCCTGAACTGCAATTACTCCATAAAGCAATAAAGTAATTCCGCCCATTACTGCAGCTGGTATAGTTGAAATTGCAGCTGATACTTTCCCTATAAATGAAAATAATATTACAAATATTGCTGCCCCTCTTATTACCCAAACTGAATATACTCTGGTAATGGCCATAACTCCAATATTTTCGCCATAAGTAGTATTGGGCATTGATCCGGTAAACCCTGATATAACATTACTCAGACCGTCTCCCAAAAGAGATTTATCAAGTCCCGGTTTTTTCATAAGATCTGATCCTGTTATATTTCCTGTAACAATAAGGTGACTAATATGCTCAGCTAAAACAACTATACAAGCCGGAGCAATAATAATAATTGCATTTAAGTCGAAAACCGGAGTCTGGAATTTAGGAATTGCAATCCAATGAGCATTGTTTATTGCAGATGTATCTACCATCCCTAAATATAAAGAAAGCAGATACCCGACAATAAGCGAAATAAGAATTGGAATTACTTTTAAAAACCCCCTGAACAATAATGAACCAAATATTCCGGTACAAAGAGTAATCATTGAAACAAGAAGCACTTTTTTATCAGTTACAAATGGTTTTACCAGTTCTCCTTCTGCTGCAGGCCAGGGAATTAGTCCTGCCTGCTGAGCAGCTACAGGTGCCAGTTCAAGACCAATAATTGCCACCACTGCTCCCATAACAGCCGGGGGCATAACAACTTCAATCCATTTTACCCCCCACTTTTTTACTACAAGTGAAATCAGGATAAAAAATAAACCAAAAAAAATAAATCCTGACTGGGCATGTCTTATTCCTCCGTAATTGCTTATAATCAATAAAACAGGAGAAATAAAAGCAAAACTTGATCCAAGGTAAGCTGGGATACCCCCTTTCGTTATCCATGAATAAAGTAATGTGCCTATCCCATTCATTAGTAAAGTCAGAGCGGGATCTACTCCCAGCAATACAGGAACAAGAACTGTTGCGCCAAACATTGCCGTTAAATGCTGAAAGCTTAATGGAATGCTTTCTAAAATGGGCAATTTTTCATAAATACCTATTGTTCTTCTTGCCATAAACTATTCCCCCCATGTTTCTCTGTCAAGGCTTCTGTATTGTATTGCCTCTGCCAGATGGTGTGATTTTATATTTTCGCTTTCTTCGAGGTCTGCTATTGTTCTTGAAACCTTCAATATTCTGTCATAAGCCCGGGCTGATAAACCTAGCTTTTCCATAGCAGTTTTCAACAACATTGCTCCCTCATTATCAGTTTTAGAATAAATTCTTAAATGTCGTGTTGTCATTTGAGCATTACAATATATCCCGTCTGATTCCCTGAACCTGTTTTCCTGAATATTTCGCGCTCTTATAACTCTTTCTCTGATACTTGTGCTACCTTCTCCTTTCGGCTGGTTTTGCAACCTTTCAAAAGGAACAGGAACAACCTCCAGATGTATATCAATCCTGTCGAGAAGAGGTCCTGAAATTCTGTTCAGATATTTCTGAACAACGCCCGGAGCACAAACACACTGTTTGGAAGGATGATTATAATAACCACAGGGACAAGGGTTCATGCTGGCTATCAACATTATACTTGCCGGATATTCAACCGAAAACCGGGTGCGGGAAATTGTAATTTTCCTGTCTTCAAGTGGTTGCCTCATAACTTCCAGTACTGATCTTTTAAACTCAGGAAGTTCATCAAGAAATAATACACCATTATGTGAAAGAGAAATCTCTCCCGGTTGCGGATAACTTCCTCCCCCGACTAATGCTACATCGGAAATTGTATGGTGCGGAGCTCTGAATGGCCTCTGAACCATTAATGACGTTTCTGACTTCAGCTGACCTGCAACAGAATGTATCTTTGTTGTCTCAAGTGCTTCATGTAATGAAAAAGGGGGTAAAATAGTAGGTATTCTCCTTGCCAGCATCGTCTTCCCTGATCCCGGAGGTCCAATCATAATAATATTATGCCCTCCCGCAGCAGCTACTTCAAGCGCTCTCTTTACATTTTCCTGACCCTTGACATCCGAAAAATCAAACTCCGATTGCAATACATTTTCCAGAAATTCTTTCCTGGTATCGATTCTCGTTTGCTCAAATACAAATTTATCCTCAAAGAACTCTATTACTTCATTTATAGTTTCAGCTCCATATACTTTAAGCTTATCTACTACCGCAGCTTCTCTTGCATTAGCCTTTGGAAGAATGAAACCTTCAAATCCATCCTGCCTAGCTTTAATTGCTATGGGTAATGCTCCCTTGACTGAATGCAGCTTGCCATCAAGCGATAATTCACCCATAATGATATACTTCTCCAGCTTATCAGTTTTAATTTGCTCAGAAGCAGCCAATATGCCTATGGCTATTGGCAGATCATAAGCCGTCCCTTCCTTCCTGATATCTGCCGGTGCCATATTTACTATGATTTTCCTCTTCGGAAAATGAAAACCCAATTCATGTAATGCAGATTCTATCCTTTGATGACTTTCCCTGATTGCATTGTCAGGTAAACCAACAATATGAAACGTAATTCCCTGTGTGGCTGTTACTTCAATTGTAATTGCTGTAGCATTTATTCCATGTACAGCACTTCCAAAAACCTTTACAAGCATGGTTCAATAGTTTTTCCACTAAATTAGAAATTATATTTATCAGGTTACCACATATTCCATGTTTTATATCTATAAACTTTATGTATACAAGGTAATTTATCCCTTAATGCCGTTTTAAATTTTTTAAAGCCTTTTTCTCTTTTTAAATAGCAAATTTTCTAAACCCTGAAAAATCAATTATCTTTGACAATTAAATATTTTAAAAGAAATGGCAAATTTTTTCAGTACTCCAAAACCCAGACAGTTCAACGTAACTCCAAGATACTGGAATCCTGAAAAGGAACAGAGAGAAATGCGTGAAAGGCGTATTAAATCTGAATTGGGGATATCTGACAATACTGACGGGAAATATACTCCATATATTGCCCCGGGCGCTTTCAGACAAGGTCTGACAAGAGGAAAGTGGGGAGGAACAAGAAGCCAGAGAAAAAGTTCGAATACAAGAGTTTTAATAATTCTGGCAATACTTGCATTACTTCTCTTTTTTATGTTTAAATAATTACTCTGTGTCTGACCTGATTCACCTTTTACCCGATTCTGTTGCTAATCAGATTGCTGCCGGTGAAGTTATTCAAAGACCTGCTTCAGTAATTAAAGAGCTGGTTGAAAATTCTATTGATGCCGGAGCTTCAAAGATAACTGTTCACCTTAAAGATGCAGGACGAACTCTCATTCAGGTTACTGATGACGGGAAAGGAATGTCTCCGGTTGATGCAAGAATGTCGTTTGAACGCCATGCAACTTCTAAAATAAAAAACGCTTCTGATTTATTTGAAATAAGAACTATGGGTTTCAGGGGTGAAGCTCTGGCTTCTATTGCTTCTGTAGCTGATGTTGAACTCCGAACCAGAAGAGAAGATGATGAAATAGGTACTTTAATACATATTGCTGCTTCTGAGATCATTACTCAGGAAGCTGTCTCGTGCCAAAAAGGAACTACCTTCATGGTTAAGAATCTTTTTTTTAATGTTCCTGCCCGACGAAAGTTTTTAAAATCAAATACCACAGAACTCAAACACGTTATTACTGAAATCCAAAGAGTTGCTTTGGCTTCTCCTGAAATAGGATTTTCTGTTTTTCATAACGAAACTATATTGTACGAACTCCCCTCTTCAAATTTCCGGAAACGAATTGCAGGTATTTTTGGTACCAATATGAACCAAAGCCTTATTCCTATAGATTCATCAACTTCTATTGCTGCCATATCCGGTTTTATAGGTCAACCCAAATTCGCACGCCGTACTTTTGGCGAACAATTTATGTTTGTCAACGGAAGATATATGAAACACCCTTTTTTTCATAAAGGAATTATTCAGGCATATGAAAAAATACTGCCTCCTGATATGATCCCATCTTATTTCGTAAACTTTGAAGTAAATCCTTCTTCCATTGACATTAACATTCATCCTACCAAAACTGAAATTAAATTTGAAAATGAAAGTGCAATATGGCAAATCCTCCATGCTTCTGTCCGTGAAGGATTAGGTAAATTCAATATTGTACCAAGTATAGATTTTGATCAGGATGGCAGTTTCGATATTCCTGTTCCCCTCGACTCAACACAAGGTCTTACTCCTCCAAAAATATCTTTCAATCCCAATTATAATCCTTTTCAGGAAAGAAGTTACAATAAGTCTATTAGCGGATTAATTAATTCAGAAGACAGTTTTAATCTTCAGGGAAATGAAAAAATATTCCCCTGTGATGACTTTACAAATGGTGAATTTCTTCAACATGATTTTCAGATTTCTAATGAATCATCAGTTCAAAAAACCTTCTATAGTGAATCTGATAATCCGGTAAAAGATAATTGCAGAAATTTTATAATTGTCAAAAACAAATACATAATAACTCCTGTTAAATCAGGATTGATGATTATTGACCAAAAAAGGGCTCATCAAAGAATTTTATATGAACATTTCATGGAAGTTCTTGAAAATCACGAGGGTGTTTGTCAACAACTGTTGTTTCCACAAACATTTGAAACAAATGCTTCTGATGCCGTTGTTTTGAAATCAATGCTTGATGATTTAAATTACTTAGGATTTGATTTGAGGGAATTTGGTAATGAAACATTTATAATCAATGGAATCCCCGGAATACTGGGCAACTCAAATCCAAAAGAAGTAATTGAAATGTTCCTTGAAGAATATAAAAGTTCAGGATCAGACATTAGAGAAAGTGCTAAAGAACAGCTATCAGCTTCTCTTGCTATTGCTTCTTCTGTCGATCAGAACCATCAGCTGTCTGTTGAAGAAGCAGGATATCTGATTGATAAACTTTTTTCATGTGAAACTCCCAATTATTCTCCCCAGGGGAAAATAATTGTCGAATTTATAAGAATGGATGAGATAGAGAAAAAAATGAAATAGTTGACATTGTGTCATATATATCAAAATGGCTCAATAATTGAATTAAAAATTAAAAAAAACTTAAAATATAATGAACTCAAATTTTCGTTCTCCTTTTGCACAAATGCCTCCAATAACAAAGAACCTGATAATTATTAATGTTATCATGCTTCTTGCTACTTATGTTATGCAGAAAACAGGACTAGATTTAACCGATCGCCTGGCATTATATTATCTTCAATCAGATAATTTCAGATTTTACCAAATCATTTACCACATGTTTATGCATGGATGAATAACACATTTGTTTGTCCGACTGTTCGCTTTATCGATTTTTGTTC
>JAGODU010000302.1 GCA_017998095.1 Prolixibacteraceae bacterium
ACAGAATGGAATAATGTAAGAAAAGCTAAGCCTCTTTTTAAAGGTCATTATCAGCCTCATGTACCACTGGAAAGTATAGGATATTACGATTTAAGAGACCCTGATGTGCTTGTACGACAAGCTGCTATGGCGAAGAAGCATGGGATCTACGGATTTGCTTTTTATCATTACTGGTTCAATGGAAAAAGACTACTGGAAACTCCGCTTGATAATATGATTAAATATGGGAAGCCAGATTTCCCGTTCTGTTGTATATGGGCAAATGAAAACTGGACAAAAAAATGGGATGGGGGCAATAATCAAATAATAATAAGTCAGAATCATTCTCCTGAAGATGATCTGGAGCATATAAGATTTTTATGTCAACATTTTCTTAAAAATGAAAATTATATAAAAATAAACGGCAGACCTTTATTCATTGTTTACAAACCATTATTATTGCCAAATCCGACCGAAACTGCTCAAATATGGAGATCAGAAGCTGAAAAATATGGCATCAACCTGTATTTATGTCATATGGTATTTGGCTATTCCCGGAACAAAAATCTTCCGGTTAAAGGTTATGATGCTGTAATTGATTTTGAACCTTTCAGTATAAGGCGAAGGAATATTTTTGATCAAATCAGTAATAACAGGAAGAATAGTTTAAAGCTTTATGAAAAATCGATAATTCAACTTTTGAAATGGTTAAATATAAATAAGAAATTTTTTCCAGTTCAATATAATAAGATCGATTACAAATGGATTGTTGAAAACCTGGAAACTTTAAAAAATTATCCTGTGAGGATATATCCAAGTATTGTTCCGGGATGGGATAATACTGCAAGGAGAAACAACGATCCGGCTTTAATCTTGACAAATTCAAATCCTCAGTTATTCGAAAATTTACTTCGAAAGATACTTAAAGATTTCACGCCATTTTCTGTTGAAGAGAACTTCATTTTCATTAACGCGTGGAATGAATGGGCAGAAGGCAATCATATTGAGCCCTGCAAGCGATACGGGACCGAGTACCTGGAAACAATTGAAAGGGCTATCAAAAAAATAAATTAATGTCCTTAAGAATTCTGGCATATTATCTGCCTCAGTATTATCCCATCCAAGAAAATGACGAATGGTGGGGCAAGGGTTTTACGGAATGGACAAATGTCGTAAAAGCCAAACCTTTGTTTCGGGGTCATATTCAACCTAAAATACCTGCAGATCTTGGATTTTATGATTTAAGGGTATCGGAAACAAGGCAGGCTCAGTCGGATCTGGCAATCAAATATGGAATTGACGGTTTTTGCTACTGGCATTACTGGTTTGGAAATGGCAAAGTATTACTTGATTATCCGATAAAAAAAGTACTGGAAACCGGTAAACCCGAGATCTCATTTTGTTTTGCATGGGCAAACCAGACATGGGGTGGATTGCCATATGGAGATGGATTTGAACGTATTCTGATTGAACAAACTTATCCCGGCAGAAAAGACTATGAGGATCATTTTTATTATGTTCTTCCTTATTTCAGGGATAAAAGATATTCCAGGATCAATGGCAAACCGATATTTCAAATAAATCATCCTTCTGACCTTCCCGATGTAGCTTATTTTATTTCAATCTGGCAGGAACTGGCTGTATCAAACGGACTTCCCGGAATATACTTTATTGCCCATGAACTTCCTGAATACAGGTACATGGATTTTGGATTTGATGGATTAAGCTTATTCACTCCCCAGCATCTTTTTATCAGGTATAACAGAAGTACAAAAGAAAGACTAAAACAAACGCTATATAACAAAATAAACAAAGATAAACTCACTATTTACGATTACCGCAAAATAGTAGAAGCAAGTAATTATAATGACCTTGATCAATCAGGAAACTATTTTCCGGTGGCAATTCCTAACTGGGATCATTCACCCCGAAGCAAGAAGAAGGCAAAAATAATTATTAACAACACTCCTGAATTATTTAAGCAAAATCTCATTAATTGTTACAACCTTATCAGTAACAAACCGGTAGAAGAACGTATAATTTTTATTAAAGCATGGAATGAATGGGCCGAAGGTAACTTTCTTGAACCGGATATGCAATTTGGCCATGGTAACCTGGAATCGGTCAGGGACTTTAAGACCTCAATCATTTAATATTAAACATGCTATTTTCGTTTCCTGATTAGCAATATATTATTCTGGTGACTAAAGTTTCTGTAGTATTTGGCACCCGACCTGAAGCTATTAAGCTTGCGCCTGTAATTATTGAACTCAAAAAGCTCAATAATATAGAATGCCATATATGTGTCACGGCACAACACAGACAGATGCTGGATCAGGTTCTTAGAATTTTTAACATTGTGCCTGATACGGACTTAAATCTAATGACTCCCAATCAATCGCTGGCAGGTTTTACGGTGAAAGCTGTTGAACAGATTGATAAGTATTTTAAAAAGGGAAAACCCGACTTTGTCCTAGTGCAGGGTGATACTACAACAGTATTTTGTGCAGCACTTTCTGCATTTTATAATAAAATTCCTGTCGGCCATGTAGAAGCCGGCCTTAGAACCGGCAATATGCGTTCTCCCTGGCCTGAAGAGGCAAACAGAGTTCTGACTTCAAGGTTGGCGGACCTTCATTTTGCTCCGACTGAAATTAATAAAAACAATCTTTTAAATGAAGGGATACCTGATGAAAACATAATAGTTACGGGAAATACGGTTATTGATGCTCTTTTTATTGCACTGGAAAAGATCAAAAATAATCCTCCATATATCGAAGGTCTTCAGGATGGAGATTTAAAATATATAAATAATTGTAAATTCATTTTAGTAACAGGTCACAGACGCGAAAACCTTGATGAGGGTCTTACTAATATTTGTTATGCTATAAAAGAACTATCCTTTAGATTTCCTGATATTCACTTTTTTTACCCGGTACATCTGAATCCTAAAGTTCAACTGCCTGTAAAAAAGATACTGGCCAGAGAAGACATTCTTTCAAAGAACAGGATTCACCTTATCCCTCCTCAATCATATTTACCTTTTATTTATTTAATGTACAAGTCATATTTTATCCTTACTGACTCGGGCGGTATTCAGGAAGAAGCTCCAAGTCTTGGGAAACCAGTATTGGTTATGCGTGATACTACTGAACGGACAGAAGGATTGAAGGCAGGAAATGCCAGGCTTATTGGAACAGATCCTGATAAAATAATAAAGGAGGTATCTCAGCTGCTGATGCATGAAGATTTATACAGGAAAATGGTACAGAGCACAAATCCGTATGGAGATGGCAAAGCCAGTTCCAGGATAGTTAGTTCGGTTTTAAAGAGAATAAAGAAATGAGCATAATAGTATTTCAACCTGAACCGCTTCGTCAATATCCACCCACTATCTCATTGCTTAGCATTCTGGCTGAAAAGTATAATGTGTTTTTTTTATCCTGTGCAGATAATTCGGGTTATGCTTCATTTTTTAAAGAGAAAAAAATTAAGAACGCCGATGTAATAAAAAAACTAAGATTCAGGAACGGGTATTTTCCGGCTTTAATTGAAAGGTACAGAAATTTAAAACAGTTATTGAAGATAATAAAGGATAATTATTCAGAAGAAACAATTATCTGGTTTACAACGGATAAAGCTGCGGTTTACCTCGGCAATAAGATGGGAGATAAACGATATATCATGCAGCTTATGGAGCTGATACAGGTGGAAGAAGTTAATAATATTTTCCCTTTAGCTAAAAAGGTTAATCTGAAGAAAATTGCACAAAACGCAAAAGTCCTGGTCAGCCCTGAATATAACCGTTCAAAGATACAGTCTGTATGGTGGGATTTGAAAATTCCTTCCAAAGTATTGCCAAATAAGCAGCATTTGCATCCCAGAACAAAAAACATGAATATTTCTGACCAGGGAGCAAAAAAAATTGTGGAAGAGATATTAA
>JAGODU010000076.1 GCA_017998095.1 Prolixibacteraceae bacterium
TTTTAAGAGTTAATCCTACAGAATAATTTTTCAATGCATCTTTTGATATTCCATTTATATCAAGATCAGATGTAAATCTATAACCTCCGTATAATGCTATCCTTATCCAGCTGGTAAAGTTAACTTCAAGTTCAGCCATTGGTTCAACTACCCAAAAGAAGTCGCTAATGTTGAGGGAAGAATAGTAGCTGTAGTTTTCAAAGGCACTTGCAGCTCCAACGCCAATCAGAACAGGAAAAGAAAGATGTATTGGTTTCAAAGGAAAAATCATTGGTTCAAATATTACACCGCCATATCCTCCTGCAAGGTTTAAGTCGCCCGACTCATTTGAAAAAAGAAGGTCAAGGTCTAATTCATCAAGTTCGTTGATAAAAGCAGTTCCTCCGACACCAATTGCAAAGAAATGATCCATAATCCAGCTTCCCCTCATTGATGATACAATACCATGCTTATTATCTATGGGAGAATATCCGCCTGATACTGAATAATAAAACCCATCTCTTTTGTCTTTTTTAAATAAGGTTTTTACTTCTTGACTATCATCACTTTCTTCGTCAATTTTAATTGTCTTTTGGGCAAATGATGAAGCAGAAAAAAGGAGTATAATTATGGTAAAGATTAATGTTCTCATTGTTTAAAAGTTTTTGATTTTCTTAAAAGCAGTATATGGCGCATAGTGCAAAGTCAAAAGGATTAGGAGTAAAAATATTCTTTCCCCAGAAATCAAAGAATGGTTTAGCTTCTAACGTTATTGAAACAGGTAGTCGTTTGAAATCGTACGATAGTCCTAAGAGACCATCAAGACCAATTACAGGAGCAGTAGCTTCGTCCCAGTAAAAACCATGTTCAGTATTCTGATAATATTGATTCCATTTCACATAACCCGCATGGATGCCATACCCGTAATATACTGAAATGTATTCAGGCAGAATATCTACTTTATATTGATGAAAATATTTCATAGCAGTAAACTGGCTTCCGTTTTCTCTCCAGCTAAGCATAAACCTGTAAGTTGAAAGATCCTTGTTTTGTACATCAAAGAAAACACCTTTTGTCTGTCCTCCACGGATCCCGACTGCTTTCTCAAATCTCTGTGCCATCAGTGAAGAAACAGCCAGTATAGCCAGTATAGTTGGAATTGTTCTTTTCATTAGATTCTTTGGGTTTCAAGGATTTGAATTCAAATTATAAAATTAATTGTCATTTATAAGGTTTCCAGGACCAAGATCGTTGTAATTGATATCAGGATTACCAATATAATAAATATCTCCGGATCCGCTGATAATAACGTTAAGTTTTTCGGAAGCATTAATATACCCGGTACCTGAACCGCTGATATTTACATTGGCTTCTTTAAGTAAAAAATCATAAGCTTTTATTGTGCCTGAACCACTTATGTTGAATGATCCATAATCAGCAGAGCCTGCAATCTTAATCTTTCCTGATCCTGATATATCAGTTTCAGTTGTCTTGCATTCAGCATAAATATCCATGTCTCCTGATCCCGATATCTCTGATTTATATTCATTACCGTAGAAGGTAGAGTATATATTTCCTGAACCACTGATTATTAATTCAAGTTTTTCATCACGTACAGTATCAGTTTCTATTTTTCCCGAACCCGATAATTCTATTTTTGAAATTTTTGGACACCTGACTATTACGTCTATTCGCTTGGTTGTTGAAAGGCTAACGTGAAAGGCTGTCCTGATATCCAAATGGTCGCTGTAAACGGCAGTTTCAATATAAGGCATGATATTAGACTCGCAAATGATTTTTACTTCTGTTGAGTCAGAATATTCCCAGTATATATTATAGCTTCCGGAAGATGACACTCTTGTGAAATCAGGTAATGATCTTGTTTCTTCAGTAATCTCTCCATTTCCGACAATAACAGGATCATTAATACATCCTGAGAATGCTAACATTATTATTACTGAGATGATAATTGCAAAGATTTTTGTTTTCATGGCTTTTTGATATTATTATTTTCTTTTAAGTACAAGAAAAATATTAAAGGGTTGCAATTTTTAATAAATTTCTACTTTTTAATAATATTTATTTCCCCTGAAGATGATTTTAATATCAATTTTGGATTATCAATCTTAACATCACCTGTTCTGCCAAGGTATCTCATAACTTTTTCTTTAGGATCAATTTGTTCTTTCTTATCAATTTTGGAATCCATAGGCAGGCGTATATCCTGATTTGTTATAATATCAAAATTGACATCAGCTTTTTTATCGAAACAAAGATTGATTTTAGAAGATCTTGAATCTATATAGATATTTGAGAAAGTACTTTTAATACTCTCGATGGTAAGATCGCCATAATTCATTCTTATATCTGATTTTCTATTGAATTCACTTATTGAGAAATCTGTCCAGCTTGATTGTGTTTCAAAATCGCTCACCATTCTTATTCGGTAAGTATCTCTGCTTGAATTGGCCAGGAGATCTTCTATTTCTGTTATTGTGATATCTGAAGTTTTGCTTGTTATCCTAAGTTTCTTAGCACTTGATAAATTCATGTCGGAATAATAAATTTCAAGGGCTCCACTTTCCATGGTGTTGATTGTTGCATCCCCGAAGCTCAGCTTAAGGTTTACATATCCTGTCAGGTCGTGTGCCTTTAGCTTGCCGTTAGCAATGTCAATGGTCATATCTCCCTTGTAATCGTTAATATAAATGTTGCCAAACTTATTGGTAACCTTCAGTTCAAGATTATTTGGCAGTTTTACTTTCATATTGATTTCAACCTGAGTATCGCCTACGCCAATGGATTCTTTTATCTTGTTGAACTCGCTGAAGATAACATTGTTTTTATCACCTATCCTTGTGTTTATGACAAGATAATGCCCCGATTGTGACATTTCAAAACTTATCTCACTCATCTTCTTTTTAAGCTTCTCCCTGCTCTTTTCTGATACGCGGACAAATACTTCTACCTTGACAGAATCCTTATCCCAGGTGTCAATCTCTATGTCCCCATATT
Organism: Prolixibacteraceae bacterium; assembly: GCA_017998095.1. Next base: position 2,995 of record JAGODU010000076.1, read on the forward strand.
TATTTCCAATGTCTATTACAGAGCCTTTGCTAACTCTGAAGCCTTTCTTTACTTCACGGGTTTCAGTCACCTGAGCATTCAGAGTAGATGAAACCAGTATCAGGGCAGACATGGTTATAAACAAGTTTCGAAATATTCTTTTCATCTTAATATTTTTTAGCAGTTAATCTGATCTAGAACCCTATCTACCATTTCTAATCGTAAACGATTGTTCTGGATCATTGCTTCAATTACTTCCTTATTGTAAAAATTATCTTTAAGGTCGTTCTCAAGCTCTTTGTACATGTTGTCGAGCTCGTTAAGGTCGTTTTCAATATCCACTTTTAAATCAGGATATATCTTATAGCATTTTTCAATTTCATTTATTTTAGAAGAAACCTTTTCTGAATAAAAGGCTTCAGTTTCCAAAAGGTTTTTCATTTCCGGATCTGAAATGTTAGCAAAACGCCTTTCATTCCCTGATTCTTTATTCAAGAAGAAAGCTCCGGCAAGTGCAATAACCAATACGGCGGCTATTGATGCAGTCAGCTTCCAGATATTGAATCTTCTTGACTCTTTTTCAGATAATTGTGATTCAATCTTGTCCCATAAATCTACCGATGGCAGTTTGGAATCAAAATCATCCCTGTTATCCCTTATGAAATTTTCAAGCTTCTTCATAATATTTTTCTTTTAATATTTCATATACTTTTCTTTTGGCACGCATAAATTGTGATTTTGATGTCGATTCTGTTATATTCAAAATCTGTGCAATTTCTACGTGGTCATATCCTTCAAGCAAATAAAGTGAAAATACAAGCCTTCCTCCTTCGGGCAACTGCTCCATTGCATTTTCAATATCTTTAGTTGTTAATGGCAAATATTCTTCTTCATCTTCATCATAAACATTCTTATAGTGATACATATCTTCTGTAAGCAACAGATTTACTTTCTTCTTGTTTATAAAGTTGATACAGCTGTTTATTACAATTCTTTTCAACCATGCACCAAATGTTGATTCATACCTGAATGTGTCAAGTCGGGTAAATGCCTGAACAAATGCTTCCTGTAAAAGGTCTTCAGCGTCTTCACGATTATTGACCATACGGTAACAAATGTTGAACATTGCCCTTGCGTACAACTCATATAACTGTCGTCGGGCCTTATTGTCTCCTTTCTTACTGGCCTCAATCAGCTTCTTGTGTATGTCAATCTGTGTGTCCAATTGTTCAAATTCCAATTATATTGACAAACTTAAATATCAGGGGTTGCAATTTTTTTACTTTTTTTTACTTTTTTTACCTGATTATTCCTTTTTATATAGATTTTATCATTTATGTGTTGAAATTCAGTGTTATTTATTCCTTTGTAGCGAAAACCATACTCCCGGAATACATAAGGCTGTGAATATGGAAAAGCAAATCTTCATACATTTTAAGAAAAGATCAGAATTTTCTTGCGATAGTTGCATTTTTCCTAAAAATAATGAAATAAATATTGTTGCTATCATCATGCTAAATGTCTGTCCTAATACTCTCATAGAAGCAGTTAATCCTGTTGCTACCCCGTAATTCTTTTTATCTACCGATCCCATTATTGCATTTGTATTGGGAGAACTGAATAGTCCGAACCCTAACCCAATGAATAGTAATATCCCGATTATAACAGTCATGCTTGTTTCGGAACCTATAAATGTTAATGCCAGCAATCCGGCCAGTGTTATGAACATGCCGCTTGAAGCAAGTATTCCAGGCCTTATCTTATCTGAGAGTCTTCCGGTTAACGGAGCTGTTATTGCCATTACTATAGGTTGGGCAATGAGTATTAGTCCTGCATCACGTGGTGACAGACCTTTGACAAATTGTAAGTACAAACTAAGCATGAACCCGATGCTGAAGGTTGCTGAATAGTGAATCAATGCTGCCATATTGGAAAAGGCAAACATCCTGCTCCCCTTAAACAGCCTGATATTGAATATCGGGGATTCCTGTTTGTTTTCATAAATGAAAAACCATACTCCTGCTATAATTCCAAATATAAATATCAGTAATCCCTTAGAGGTAAGTATTTTTCCTCCTCCGAATACAACACAGAAAATTACTACTGCATAAATTAAACTACCAGTAAGGTCAAACTTACCCGTCGACTTATCGATATGAATCTTCCTTAAGTTGAATACAGAAAGCAGAATTGCAAATATGCCTAATGGTACCACTGAAATAAAAACAAATTTCCATCCTCCGATATTTGTTAATAACCCTCCGATAAACGGACCCATGGAAAGACCTGCATAAACTGCCCCAATGTTTAAGCCAAGAGCCACGCCTCTTTTCTCAGGGGGGTATACTGAAGTTACTATTGCCAGACTTGTAACGTGCATGAAGGCAGCTCCTATTCCTTGAAATATTCTCATTACAATAAGGAAGGTAATGTTTGGACTAAAAGCTGCCAGAAAAGTAAAAATAGTAAATGTAAAAAGCCCATATTCAAATATCTTTACCCGTCCCCACATATCGGCAGCCTTGCTGAAAGGTAAAAGCACAATGGCATTTGCTATCAGAAAAGCATTTGATATCCAGCTTAGTGTTGAAGCACTGCAGTTGAAATACTTTTGAATATCGGGCAGGGTAATGTTTATGGCTGACAGCATGAAAGGATTCATGAACGAAGCGTACATTGCTGTAACTAATATCGGCCACAATCTATAAGGTTGATTAGAATTCATTATTCAACGGATTTTTTTCGAAGCACTAAATTATCTGTTTATAATGTTTGTTCTGCTTCATTTGTTATTATTTTAAAAAATGGATATTAATTTTGTGTTTACTATCTTAGCACTTAATAGAAAAGAAAATCTTCAATGAAATCAGATTCATTATCCGAAAAGGGAAATCAAGATATTAATGCCGGTGATAAATTGAATAGCAGTTATTTAGAATCCTTATTCAAAATTTTAATCGGATTGTCAAAACATCAGAATACTGAAAGTCTTCTGCTGTTTTTATCTCAATCTTTAGCTGATGTTTTTTCCGACAAAGTAAGTATAAGGTCAAACTTCAATGGAATTTCTAAAATCAGTGAACATTTAAATGAGTCAACCTTTAATTTTTATAAGGAATTTATTACTCCTGATAATAAATCCGGTAGTATTGAATTCTTTTTCAAAGATGAGGCTTCGTTTTATGAAATCAAAGAAGACATTGTAGCTGTATCCGATACTCTTATCCCTTCTCTCATAAGTAATTTATCAAAGTTTCAGCTCGAAAAGTTAGTGCTTTATAATATTGAAAGGGAAAAAGAACTTAAAAGCATAAACCTTACTACTGAGATTCTTAAAAAGAGCAAAGCTCTTGATGAACTTCTTCAGGATGTTTGCTCTGCATTGCCCGATGCAATGCAATACCCCGAATACACAGCAACAAGGATTACCTTTGAAGGAAGAACTTTTACAAGCAGGAATTTTGATGAATCACCCTGGGTTTTAAGTCAGGCCTTTGAAACTCCTGATAAAAAGCAGGGCAGCATTGAGATTTTCTACCTTAAACAATTTCCCGATGAAAATGAAGGACCATTCCTTACTGAAGAACGAAATCTTATTAATAACCTTTCTGCATTAATTTCCGGAACATTAACGAAAAAGGCTCTTGAAGACCTCCTGGCAAGAAATACGGAAAGGCTCAAAGAATTAAAAGGTATTAACACTACCTCGGAAATACTTAAGAAAAATCTTCCCCTCGAGGATTCATTGAAGGAGATTTGTAATATTCTGCCTGCTTCATGGCAATATGTTGATGATACTGTTTCCAGAATTATATATGAAAAATGGGTTTTCCAAAGTAAAAACTTCAGGGTAACTCCATGGAGAATGGTTCAGGAATTTAAAATTTCCGGTGATAAAAAAGGTACTATTGAAATTTTTTACCTTAATGAACATCCTCAGGAAGATGAAGGCCCTTTCCTCAAAGAGGAACGTAATCTGCTTATTAATATTTCAAACCTGATTACAGGCTCTGTAACACGGGATATTTTCAATAAGCTTAAATATAACAACAGGGAAAGGCTTAAAGAACTGAAGGCAATAAATCAAACTTCAATGATTATTGAAGATTCAAAATCAATAGAAGAAACTCTTCAGGAAATTTGTAATATTTTGCCCCGTTCATGGCAATATCCTAAATATACAGCCGCCAGAATCAGATTTGAAGGCAGAATATACTCTTCCCAAAACTTTGCTGAAACAGGCTGGGTTCAACGTGAAAACTTTGTAACTATCGATAATCGAAAAGGTGTTATTGAAATATTTTACCTTAAACAGTTTCCTCATGAACATGAAGGTCCGTTCCTTGCTGAAGAACGCGACCTGCTGATAAATATTGGAAAACTTATAAGTGGCTTCCTCAATAATATCAAAGGAAGGGAAATATTCCACAAGAACGTTTTTCTTTCAAATCAAAGCCATAAGTCGGATGAGTACCGCAAATCATTGATCAAAAATAAAAAACCCCTGCAGCTATACTTCAATCAGCAAACAATCGATAAGTATGTTTACCTCGATATGATGAAATTCAAGGTTAAGCATATCCTTTTCGTTGCTACTCTTTATGATGCATTTATCCTTGAAAGCGAAGATTCTTTCTTTGAAAAGTTTATGGGCGAAATTTATCAGTACAGCTTATTCTCCCTTCCGCGTATAACCGGTGTTTCTTCTGCTGAAGAGGCTCTTGAGGTTTTGGAAACTACTCATTTCGACCTTGTTATTCTTATGGTTGGGCTCGACAGGGAAGCTCCAATCCTTTTGAGTGAACAGATAAAGCAAAGTAATGAGTCTCTCCCTATTTACCTGCTTTTGAATAAGAAAAGCGATGTACAGTATTTTGAGGAATTAGTACCTACAATAAAAACTGTAGATAAGGTGTTTGTGTGGAACGGCGATTCTTCTATTCTTTTTGCGATAGTTAAATCAACAGAAGATAAGGTCAATGTTGAAAACGATACTAAGATTGGTCTTGTAAGGGTAATCCTTCTTATTGAAGATTCGCCTTTGTATTATTCAAAATACCTGCAGATTTTGTTTACTATCATCTTTGAACAGGTACAGCAACTTCTGCCTGAGGTTGAAAAGAACGAGCTTGACAAGATTTGTAAAATGCGTTCACGTCCTAAGATTCTGCTTGCAAGAAACTACGATGAAGCTATTACCATCTTCAATAAATATAAAGATTTTCTCCTTTGCGTTATTTCAGATGTTGAATTTGAAAGAAGCGGTAAGCTTGACAAACAGGCAGGAGTGAAATTCATTAAATACGTTAAGTCTCACATTTTTGATTTACCGGTTATCCTTCAGTCATCGGAAGACAAGAATGAAAGTTTGGCGAAGAAACTTAACGTTACCTTCCTGAATAAGAACTCAGAAACACTGATGTCGGACATTAAAAAGTATCTTATTCAGTATCTGGGCTTCGGTAATTTTATTTTCCGCGATAAAGAAGGAAATAAAATCGGAGTGGCAAAGTCATTGAGGGAATTTGAAACACTTTTGAAGGAAATCTCCGATGAGTCGTATTATATCCATGCTCATGAAAATAAGTTTTCATTATGGCTAATGGCTCGTGGAGAAATACAGCTGGCAAAAACATTAAACCCTATTCAGATAGGGGAAGATTCTGATATAAAAGCAGCAAGGAAAGAGTTTATTGAGATTCTCCAAAAATATAAGGAAGAAAAGAAGAAAGGCAAGATCCTTGATTTTGATGAAACATCGACGCTTGATGAAAAGAACATTGTTTCTTTTGCAGCAGGCTCACTTGGAGGAAAGGGGAGAGGACTTGCTTTCATTAGCACCCTTATCAACAATATCGAATTTACCAATCTTTCTAATAAGATTAACATTATTACCCCGATAACAGTTATTATCGGAACGGAAGAATTCCATAGTTTCATTTCAAAAAATAAACTTTTACCATTGATAGTTGACCCGAATGTGAGCTTTGCTGAACTTAAACAACACTTTGTTGAAGGACAGCTTTCTCATTCTCTTGAGATTAAACTGAAAGACTTTGTTACCCAGATCGACAAGCCTTTTGCCGTACGATCATCAAGTACTTCTGAAGATTCTATTACACAGCCTTTTGCGGGTGTGTTTGATACATATATTATTCCTAATTCTGAGTTTAACAAGAGGGTAGTCCTTGAACGAATTTCTACTGCCATCAAGCTTGTATATGCATCAGTATATTCTGATAAGGCAAGGGTTTATTTTAAAGCAATAAACCATAAGATTGAAGAAGAAGGCATGGCTGTTATCCTTCAGGAACTTGTAGGCAGTCAGCACGATAAGTATTATTACCCCCATATCAGCGGGGTGGCTCAGTCATACAATTACTATCCTGTTTCACACATGAAGCCGGAGGAAGGTTTTGCAGTTGCAGCTGTTGGCCTTGGCTCTTATGTTGTTGATGGATGGAAATCATATCGTTTTTCACCTGTATATCCAAAGGTGTCAATGTTTTCTACCAAAGATTTATTAGTCAGCACTCAGGTGAAATTCTATGCCCTTGATTGCGAAACTGCTGACATAGATTTCCTTAAAGACGGGGAACTGGCATCGCTCAAATTGCTTGATATAAGTGTTGCTGAAAGTCACGGAACGCTTAAGCATTGTGCTTCGGTTTACAATACCAACAATGATAGTGTGGATGCGGGAATTGAAAAGCCGGGTCCCCGTATCATTAACTTTGCCAATATATTGAGATACAATTATATTCCGCTTGCTGAAACAATAAGTACATTGCTCAATACAGTAAAGGAAGCATTTGGTTCACCTGTTGAGATTGAATGGGCTATTAACCTTGAGAAAGCTAAAAACGGCTTGCCATCGTTCTACCTTCTTCAGATAAAACCTCTTGCAGGAAACATGTTTTTGCAAAGCATTGATGTTTCCAAGATGAACAAGTCAGATATGCTGCTCTACACTCAGTCGTGTCTGGGAAACGGTGAAGTATCTGATATCAGGGATATAATTTATATTGACAATGACAACTTCAATAAAATGAAGACCCTTGAGATGGTGCAGGAAATAGAATATCTGAATAACCTGATGATCAATGAAAACAAGAAGTACGTTCTCATTGGTCCGGGTCGTTGGGGTTCCAGCGATCAGTTTATTGGAATTCCTGTCAACTGGTCACAGATATCAAATGCCCGTGTCATTGTTGAAATAAGCCTCGATAATTATCCGCTTGATTCATCTCTCGGTTCTCATTTCTTCCATAATGTAACCTCAATGAATATTGGCTATTTTTCAGTATTACATTCATCAAAGCACGACTTTATAAGATGGGAGGAGCTTGAAAACCAGGAATTGATAAATACTACAGCCCACTTTAAACATATCAGGTTTAAAAATCCTTTCAGGATTTGCATGGATGGGATACACCGCAAGTCAGTTATTTTATTAGACAGAGACAATGATTAACGTTGGCATATATAACGAGCACCGACTATCGCTTGAAGGCTTAACCAAACTTCTTCAGGCCGTTAATGATATTGATGTGGTTGTAACTTGTGAAGATAAAGCTAATCTTCATGAGAAGCTGAAGCAAAATCAGGTTAATGTGTTATTGCTGGGAATCAATGATGCTTCAGTAAAAACAACAAACCTAATTGTTCAGCTTTCAATCAATTTTCCCCGCATCAAGATTTTGATTATCTCAGGAACGACAACAGAAGAAATGGTACTTAAGACAGTAAAGGCCGGAGCAAAGGGTTTCCTTGGTAAAGAGTCGGATACTAACGATCTTGTAGGGGCAATATATACGTTGAGGAATGGTCATGATTATTTCAGCAAGTCGATTTCTCACCTTTTGCTCAACAGGTATATCAACAACCTGAATGCCGACAATCCTGCTGAAAGTGAAATGCTTTCTTCCCTCAGCTCCCGGCAGATTGAAATTCTGAAGATGTGGGGCGAAAGTCATTCAAACCAGGAAATTGCCGATTCACTTTTCATCAGTGTCAGGACTGTAGAAACCCACAAAAACCACATTATGCAAAAGCTTAACCTGAAGAGTACGATAGACCTTATCAAGTTTGCCATAAAGAACAATATCATAGAAATTTAAACCTATAAAGTTTCTGTTTTTCAGTAGCTAAAGCCTGTTGTTTTATGTTAGCATGACAAAGATAAGCGTAACTCCTGTGCCCAACATTAAATGAAGTTGGTACGGCTCTGGTACGATTAATGTCCTTTATGATGTTAGGAATTTAGCCTTGAAATTTCTAAAAATTGGTGCACAGGTTTTTTAAAATTTCAATAGAAAGGGATAGTACCTGTTTTTAAACTATTTAATAAATGCCTTAAAATCAACCGACAATATTCTTACACGAGTTTTGTTAAAAGCAGATTTCTGGAATAGAAATTCAAAGACAATTATTAACGAGAGACAAAAGAAGGTATTAAACAAATTACTGTATGGATTTGAAGGTAAACTGACTTCAATGAAATGGGCTAAGATTACAGAATGCTCAAAAGACACAGCAATTAGGGATATTAATGACTTGATAAATAAGGATATATTACAAAAAGAATCAGCAGGAAGAAGAAGTATAAATTATGAATTGAAGATTATGAAATAAATGTCATCAGGCAACACACAATATAGTCAATAAGGGTTTCAGTAGTATTCAAAGGTTTGTAGCCCGCCTTAAAGTTTCGTGTACCCAGATATGAAAACCGCACTCAGCCGGCAACTGAATATGGTTTCGTTCGTTGCCCGTAATTTTAAGAAGCCGTATCACAAGCATGAAAACATTCTGAAATTGAATCTGTTCAAATAATGTTTTCCATAACTTTGAGTTTTTTAATGAAATACCAGTTACAAGGACGATATCCTGATTATAATCCGGCCTTGCCTGAAATATTAATTGTAAATGATTACTTTGAAAAATCTAAAACCTTATTTCAATGGCTAAAAGCGAGATTATAGAAATTTTTAAAAGATATATTTTTATTTTACGCTCTGAGGGGATAACTGTTGATAAGGCGTATTTATATGGCAGCTATTTATCAAATACGGCAACTGATGAGAGTGACATTGATATTATGATTGTTACTGAAAATGAGGATGACTATTTGACCGGGAAAATTTGGAGCTTGACTAAAAAAGTGAATTCAAAAATTGAACCTTATCTTGTCGAAAAGGGGAGATTTATAAATAATGAGGATTCTCCTTTAATTGATTTAGTGAAAAGAACAGGATTAGAAATAGCCTGAAAAGCTACAGAAACTCATATTATAGAGTTTGTGGATTTCATAGGTTAGCTAATGCATATAGCTTGCAAAAAAAGGTTGGTGTAAACTGAAATAATACCGCTCGTAATTTTCTATCTTATAATTGGAATACTGTTTAAGATATTTCATTAAAAATATGTAAATCAACATTTTTGAGAATATGTTTTTTTAATTTGCACTTTATATTAAGACACTTTCGAAAGGATATTTATTCAAGATATTTTTATTTATAATATTGATTTACTATATATTCAGATATTGCTATCATAATTTTTAAAATTAAAAAAAGCCTTAAAAAATTTGTTTATTAATTTTTATTTCTGTTATATTTAAAAATATTATTTGTTATATATAAAATATCATGATAAATAATGTGATAAAACTATACTACCCAAAACTGATTTATTTATCTCTTTTATTCAGTTTCTCCAATATTAATTATGAAATAATAGTTGACCTTGAAAGGCAATACTCATGCTTTTATAACTTACATTTTAAAAACGACAAGCCTATGGAATAAAGTGAATACAAATGTTAAGTCGTGCAAGGTTAATGCCTTTTGAAAATGCAGCAAAAGAAAGGCAACACGACTTGAATTAACAAGACAATGCTGCCTTTTGAGTTCAGATTAATAATCTGGATGAAGAGCTGTAACTCTTCATCCGAAAATTAAGAATTATGAAAAGATTAACAGTTATATTATTTTTTGTAATGATTATTAGTAATTTAACTTCAGTTGCTAATGATGAAAATTACAAATACATTCCATTTCTGGACAGTAATGCAGTATGGAGTGAAACATATTGGAGGTCTATTTCAGACGAAACATGTCCCAATTGGGTATATAATAAATATGCTTTATTTAATGAGGACACAATAATAAATGGTATTTCTTATCACAAGATTTATCATACAAATCAATCTGAAATTACAAAAGAAAATTCTAATGTTATAGGAGGCATAAGAGAAGATAGCCTTAAACGAATATATTGTTATTTTTTTGATTTTTCACATACTATGACCCCTCCCTATATATATTCAAATGAAGAAATAAAGCTGTATGATTTTAATATAAACATAGGGGATACTATTAAGAATGTTTGTTTTATGCGGGATTATGAAAAATTAATAGTTAAGCAAATTGATACGATAAAAATAAATAATACCTTAAGAAAAATGTACAGTTTCGATCCAATTCCTTGGGTACATTGGATAGAGGGAATAGGTAATTCAAAGGGATTATTATTTTATTCTGGAGATTTACCAACAAACGGTATGGATAATGATTTGATTTGTATGCATGAAAACGATACATTACAATATTATTACTCTGGTCCAAATAATTTATATGATGACTGTGTTCCATCAGCAGTCTTAGACGATGTTAACAATTTATCATTACCTGATTATAATGTATATCCTAATCCTGTAATAAACGGGAAAGTGAATTTTAATAACCTTTATTTTGATACAATAGAGTTATTCAGTACTGATGGATTGTTGATTAATACTTATGATATTCATGGCATGACTTCTTTTTCACTGGATGTTTCTCATCTTTCACGAGGAATTTATATTTATAAATTAAAATTAAAAGGATTTCTACCTGTTAATGGGAAACTGTTAGTCAAGTAAAATCATTGTAAGAAAATATACAGTTAGGTTATAAAATTTTTGTTGCAGATCAGACTTTTCTTTTATGATTTGCTATTTAAAATATTATGCTGAAATACTTCAATCTTTTGTCTTAACTACGTATAACACGTAAAAGGGGTTTTACTTTTTAAAACTTTGTCTGTGATTTATATTTTTGGAACCGGAATTTTGGGCATGAAGTAAATGTTCTGCTTGATATTTTAAAAAAATGATAGAGATAATAACAGATAATATTTAATCATTAAATTCAAAAAAAATGGCTGATATTTTAAATGTAAAAGTAAGTGAATTTATGGCAAAAGTTATTGCCAAGAATCCGGGTGAATCTGAATTTCATCAGGCAGTACAGGAAGTAGTTGAATCTTTGATGCCTTTCATCGAAGAAAACCCAAAATACAGCGATGCTAAGATTCTTGAAAGAATGGCAGAACCTGAAAGAGTTATCATTTTCCGCGTACCTTGGTTGGATGACGCCGGCAACTTCCAGATCAACAGAGGTTTCCGTATTGAAATGAACAGCGCTATTGGTCCTTACAAAGGTGGTCTTCGTTTACACCCAACTGTAAACCTCGGTATTTTGAAATTCCTTGCTTTCGAACAAGTTCTTAAGAACAGCTTGACTACATTGCCTATGGGTGGTGGTAAAGGTGGTTCTGACTTCGATCCAAAAGGAAAATCAGACAACGAAATTATGCGTTTCTGCCAGAGCTTTATGACTGAATTACAACGTCATATTGGTCCTGACACTGACGTACCTGCTGGTGACATAGGTGTTGGCGGACGTGAAATCGGTTTCTTGTTCGGTCAGTACAAAAGAATCAGAAATGAATTCACAGGCGTTTTAACAGGAAAAGGTCTTGAATGGGGTGGCAGTTTAATCAGACCTGAAGCTACAGGTTACGGTACTGTTTACTTCGCTGAAGAAATGTTGAAAACAAGAAAACAAGATTTCAAAGGCAAAACAGTTGTTATTTCTGGTTCAGGTAACGTTGCTCAGTATGCTGTTGAAAAATCAATTCAGCTTGGTGCAAAAGTTGTTACATTATCTGACTCAGCCGGTTACATCTACGATGCTGACGGTATTACTACTGAAAAGCTTGCTTACGTTCTTGAACTTAAGAATATCCGTCGTGGCAGAATCAAAGAATATGCAGCTAAATACAACTGCGAATATGTTGAAGGTAAAACTCCATGGGGTGTTAAATGTGATATAGCTCTTCCATGTGCTACACAAAACGAACTCAATGAAGATGATGCAAAAACATTGGTTAAAAATGGTTGTATCTGTGTTGCTGAAGGTGCTAATATGCCTTCTACAGCTGAAGCAGTTGAAGTATTCCTTGCAGCTAAAATTCTTTATGCTCCGGGTAAAGCTTCAAACGCAGGTGGTGTAGCTACTTCAGGTCTTGAAATGACTCAGAATTCAATGAGGTTACCATGGACACGCGAAGAAGTTGACGCTAAATTACACCAGATCATGATCAACATTCACAGTACTTGTGTTAAGTACGGTAAAGATGGTGACTATGTAAACTATGTTAAGGGTGCTAACATCGGCGGTTTTATCAAAGTTGCTGATGCAATGATTGCTCAGGGATTAGTATAATTCAAACCTGATTATTATATAGACGGGGCATTCGGATCGGGTGCCCTGTTTCTTTTTTATGATTTCATGAATGAAAATTTGAGTTATATTTATAATGAATTATAACTTGAATAAATGAAATCAACATTACTATTTTGTTTTTGCCTGGCTTTAATTTCTTTTTCCTGCAAAACAAATAACAGCACTTCAAAAGAAACTGAACTTTCGCTTATCCCAAAGCCTGATTCAATATCTTACCTTAATCAGGAATTTAAAGTTGAAGGCAACTTAAGTTTCAAAACATTGGATATCAATGTGCCTGTTGATTTCATTGTCGATGTTCTAAAAGAAAAATTAGCCGTGAAATATAATATCACCCTTAGTAAATCTGAAAAGCCGGAGCTACAGTTTATTGGTGTAACTGGGATGTCCCCTGAATCTTATTCGTTGACAATCAATAAAAATGGAATAGTCATAAAGGCTTCTGATTATAATGGTTTTCTGTATGGTGTCCAGACTTTAATGCAAATAGCTGATGCATCGGATTATTTATCAGGAAAAATTGTGCTTCCAGGTGTTGATATATATGATAGCCCTGCTTTCCGATGGAGAGGTATGCACCTTGATGTGTGCCGCCACTTTTTCAAGGTTGATTTTATTAAGAAAGTGCTTAGGGGAATGGCAATGCATAAGCTCAATAATTTTCACTGGCATTTGACTGACGATCAGGGGTGGAGGATTGAAATAAAGAAGTACCCTGAATTAGCGTCTATTGCTGCATGGAGAGATGAAACAATCATAGGTCATATCGATGATAAGCCCTGGAAGTTTGATGGAAAAAGGTATGGGGGTTATTATACACAGGAAGAAATAAAAGATGTGGTTAACTATGCAAAGCAGTTAGGCATTACAGTAGTTCCTGAGATTGAAATGCCCGGTCATGCAGTTGCTGCATTAACTGCCTATCCTCAGTTTTCATGTACCGGCGGACCAATAAAACCTTTCAATGTATGGGGAGTATCTGATGATGTCTTTTGCGCAGGCAAGGAAGAAACATTTACTTTCCTTGAAGATGTACTTTCTGAAGTAATGGAATTATTTCCGGGAGAGATAATTCATATAGGCGGAGATGAGTGTCCAAAGGGGAAATGGGAGAAATGTCCTGATTGCCAAAAGCGTATAAAAGATGAAGGTTTGAAAAACGAGCAGGAACTTCAAAGTTATTTGGTCAAACGCATTGAAAAGTTTGTTAATTCCCACGGTAAAAAGATTATAGGCTGGGATGAAATTCTGGAAGGTGGCCTTGCTGATAATGCATTGGTGATGTCGTGGCGTGGAGAAGAAGGAGGCATAGAAGCAGCAGAGTCGGGTCATGAAGTTGTGATGTCGCCCAACGATATTTGCTATTTTGATCACTATCAGGTCGATGGCCCTAATGAGCCTTTGGCTTTTAAAGGATTGACAACCATAGAGGATGTTTATAAATGGAGTATTATCCCTGAAAAACTTTCCGAAGATAAAATACATTTTATACGCGGTGCCCAGGCTAATGTCTGGTCAGAATATATCCCTGATGAAAATCAGGCTGAATATATGATATTCCCCAGATTGTGCGCTTTGAGTGAAATCACATGGACAAACAAGGAAAACCTTGACTATGAAGATTTCATGGAAAGATTGGCATTTCATTATAAAAGATTGGAAAATGCAGGCTTTAATTACAAAAGACCCTAAGCGGCTCGTTTCCCTTGATGCCTTAAGGGGATTTACGGTTGCCGGAATGATTCTTGTTAATGATCCGGGATCGTGGAGTTATATTTACGCGCCGTTCAGACATGCAGCGTTTAACGGGCTTACCCTGGCTGATTTGGTTTTCCCTTTCTTCCTTTTCATTGTAGGGGCTTCTATTTTTCTGGCTTTAGGACGAAGAATAGAAAGTAACTTTCCAAAGAAAGAGATATTGAAAAAGGTTTTTCTGAGGTCACTGTTAATCTTTCTGTTGGGAGTTTTTCTTAACTGGTTTTCATCCGATTTTAAAGAATGGAGAATAGTTGGTGTATTGCAGCGAATTGCCTTATGCTATTTGCTGGGATCTTTTATTTTCATATATGTAAAGGTAAAGTGGCAGATTATTATCTCAATAGTGATTTTGCTTTCATATTGGGTATTGACAATATTTATCGGGATACCTGATTATGGGTGGGTTTTCACCCATGAAATGAACTGGGCAGCCTGGGTAGATATTAAGTTTCTGCCAGGGGAGACGTACTTTGAAAACTGGGATCCTGAAGGCATTTTGAGCACGTTTACTGCATTAGTAAATACTTTGTTAGGTATACAGGCAGCCCGATTGATTAATTCAGTTTCAGGGTTTGGAGGCAAAATAAAAAAGCTTTCAATATTTGGAGCAGTTTTATTGGCTGCAGGATTAGTGATGTCGCTTTCATTTCCAATTAATAAAAATGTATGGAGCAGTTCATTTGCTCTTGTAACATCAGGATTGGCATCACTTTTATGGGCTCTGATGATTTGGCTTATTGATATGAAAGATAAAAAGAAATGGGCGCTACCCGGAATTATCTTTGGAATGAATGCCTTGGCAGCTTATGTACTTCATTTTTTACTTTTACATCCGTTTAAAGTAATAGATATCGGCGGTAAAACAATACAGGAATGGTTTATGCATCATTTTAGTGAAGTTATTCAACCTGAGACAGCATCGTTAATATGGGCAGTATTATGTGTAGCTTTTTGTTTTATTCCGATTTATATTTTTTACCGTAAAAAAATATTTATCAAGTTGTGATTTAGGGGTATTTAGAAAGGAAGAGTCAATGTGGTTTCGACCGTCAGCTTTTCTTTCATTACCTTTGAGTAATTCCCGGTAAGACCATATTTATTTCTTATCTCGTTGAAGCCTTTGTATAGGTTTTCTTTATATGCTTTATCGGCTCCTCCTGTTTTATATAGAGTTTTAAGTTTTTCATACAGTTCCGGGTATTTATTTTGAATAAAATCAAAGAAGTAGCCCCTTGTCTTTCCTCTTAAATACTATACTCCCGGCAATAAATAATGAACACCAGAATCATGGGCATTATAGCAAATAGAATTCAGGTTATCCTGATCATCAGTCAGATAAGGAATTATTGGCATGAAATGTAACCCGATTGAAGCATTGG
>JAGODU010000077.1 GCA_017998095.1 Prolixibacteraceae bacterium
TGCATCAATGTCGTCATGGATACCTGTAAGGCCGCCTGTGACTATGCCTGTGGTGTCTGTATCATCTCCTAAGTTTACTGCCTTGAGGACTGCTTCTGTAAATGTGTTAGAGTTAAGCATGCACCATATGCTTGCCTCAAGCGTATGGACTACGTATCCGCTTGATTGTATCTCATCTTCAGGCAGTTTATGGATATTGCCGGTTAATATGCGTTTAAAGTGGACAAGCTCATCGGAATAAGGTCTTTTGTCGTAGCTTTTTTTAGCGTTCTCTATCGCATGGATGTAAGAGTCATAAGGACTTTTATCTTGTAGCAGGGCTGATACCATAAGCGCATATATGCCGCATGCAATAAGAGACCTTGTATGCCTGTGGGTTAAGGAAGATGCCCTGTGGATGTTGTTTAATAGGTCAGGGGATGACGCAAAATATATGGCTACCGGGAGTATGCGCATAAGCGAGCCGTTGCCGTTATCGCGCTCGTTGTCAACGCCTGCTTCTTCTGGGGGAATGCCTCTTATCATGCGCTTGATGGCTGAGTGTGTTACACCTCCCACATCAAACACATCACCCCATGGCGTCCAGTAGGCATCATTGAGCCACCTGATGAAGAGCTTCCCCATGAGGTCTGTATCGAAGCCGTTAAGAAGGCTTTCTGTCGTACAGAGCATAAGGGACGAGTCATCCGACCATGAACCGGGAGGAAGGTTGAATGTGCCGTAGCCTCTCATTGTGGCAACAGGGTTTTTTCTTACCTCCTGCCTTGATTTAAACTCAACGGGCACGCCGAGGGCATCTCCTGTGATTGCGCCCCAGAGGCCGCCTAAGATTTTATTTGTCATAGCATCTCCTTAAGCTTCTTTACTATCCTGACCATGGCCAAGGTATCGAGCATGCAGTATTCGAGAAGGGCGTTTCTAATCTTATGTATTTCAGCGGGGTCTTCAGATGTCCTCATCTTCTCGTATGCCTGCATCGCCATGCCTCCGTCATGTATCTCCATTACGTCGTAGCTGAGATCGGGCGCAAGGACAGGAAGGACAACCTTTAATGAATAGGAGCCCCTGAAGCGCCAGTCGTAAATGTAGCGCTTCTGAAAAGGCAGGGCAAGGTCTATTAAATGCTCCGTGATTATTTTGATTCTGGATCTGAGCTCGGGCAGGTATTCCGCCAAATCTTCTAATACGCCTTTCTCGAAGCTGGCCACGTATGCTATAACGCATGCGCCTTCGGGGATCTCGCTTAAAAGCTTTGACGCAAGCTTACTCCTCGGGTCTTCTTTAGTGTCTGCAAGGTATTCTCTATGGACGGGTTTTGAGCCTTCTTTTTCAACGATATGGAGGGAATACTGGAAAGGTATCTGCTGGTAGGGCCTTGTGCCGTCAAGCGGAGGTACGGGGGAGCTGAACGTCTCGAAGTCGAGGAAGCACTGCGGGTACCAGAGGGATGTAATAAATTCTTTGATAAGCTCCTTTGATACAATAGTCTTTTTTTCTGCTGATGCTTCGACCTGAAGCCTCTGTGTGGGGGACAGCATGTAGACAGGCACGTCCTTCATGAAAAGTATGTTGTTTTTGTACAGGGTGAAGGGGAATGCCCTGCTTCCTTTTAACTCGAACACCGAGCCTTCAGGGATATGACGCCAGCAGTGGCCTATGAAATCGCAGTCGTAAGGCTCCCTGCAGTAAAGCCCTATGTCCGTTTTCGGGATGCCGCCTTGAAGCATGATCTTCTGGGCGGCTATTTCGCCCTCGATCGTCTCCTGCATGCGGGCTGCCTCATATGTGATGTCGTTTATGGCAAAGAGCTTTTCAACCTCCAATTCGCCTCTGCGGACATACTGGCTGTTTATGTGGATTAGAAAGACTCCGGAGATGTCAAGCCCTGCGCCTTTTGCCACATAATACTGGACTGCGGCGTCAGGGATGTATATATCCTTCAATGAGGTGGAGCTTTTCACCTCGTATATCTCCCATCCTCTTTTGCCTTTACGGAGTATGTCTATTTTGACGAAGACGCCGTCGTGCTGGAAGGATGCCTCGTAGATGGTTGTTGCGCCCTTTTCTATTGCATCTTTGGTAAGCTCCGTCTGGTTTTCAAGGCTTTGTTCATACGGCACGTTAACTCCGCCGGGAAAGAGGCTTTGGGCTACAATGCCCACTTCGGTGCCTGTTTCGAATACCGCCTCGCGAGAAGGCGGGATTGCGTCTTTGAGCTCAGGGTAGTATTTATGGAGGTAGAGGGACTTGTGGCACTGAAGCCCCCTTATGAAAAGGGATTTGCTGAGGCCGATTGTGTCTGATACATGGTTTGCTTCTTTCTTATGTTCCATGGCTTAGCGCCTCTTCTCTATCCTTCCTTCGAGGTTGTAGTCCTTGTCGTATATCTTATCTCCATCTATCCTGTGCTTAAGATTGTAGTCCTTATCGTATACCTTGTTCCCGTCTATGCGGTATTTGAGGTTGTAGTCCTTGTCGTACACCTTGTTGTTCTGTATTCTGCCTTTTAGGTTGTAGTTTTTGTCGTATATGCGGCCTGTGTCATCTATCCTCTCTTTGAGGTTATAGTTCTTGTCGTAAATCCTCGTCTCTGCATAAAGAGAAGATATAAATATGCAGGTTACCATAAAAAAGATTAAAGCCTTTAACATAGACGCCTCTTTATTCCCCGAAGAGTATCTCATCTGCAATGGCCGACATGAAAAGCTTGTTTTTGAACTCATCCCCTTCTATGAGCTCGTAGTCGTCGTTCTCATCGATGCCTGCCTGCTCAAGTGCGTCGTCAACGTCGAAGGCATCCACTGTCTTGTGTTCGTTGTTAATCTTAAATGTCCACTGCGGCATAGCACACCCCCTTATTGGCTCATGGCTGATGGCTGATAGTAAAACCTCTCTCAACTTTCTAACCCCATATCTTGTAGTCTTCCGCTTTTCCCCGCTCAACTACTTAACATACTAAACTTACTCCACCGTCTTCTCAACTATACCATATTCCGATGACAGCAGTATGTCATCGATAAAAATATATTTTACAGGCTGCAACTTTTTTGTAGTATCTTAACTGCTTATATAACGCTTAACATATTCTCTTAACAATTATTATGCGCCGTGATACAATCCATTTATGAAGCCTGATAAAAAGAAGGATAACCCTGCCGGCATATCGGAGAAGGTCATAAGGCTCCTTGAGATATATACGCTTATTGCCCATAACAAGTTCCCCTCGTTAGGCCTTTTGATGGACCGCTTCCATGTCTCTAAAAGAACCATATTCCGCTACCTTGAGCTTATAAACTTAATTGACCCTATCGAGTACGACAAGGAAAAGGACGGCTACAAGTTCACCACAGGTGACAGGATAAAAAAGCCCGCACTAAACGATGAAGAGCTACAGACCCTGCTTGCCGCAGAAGAGTCCGTTGCCCATCTTGGCTCAGTATTCAGGGAAAACTTCTTAAAGATAGTAATGAGGACATTCACATTAAGGGGCATCGAGGATCATCCAATCGTTGTAAAGGCCCCCGATGCGATATTCAGCAAAAAGATAGAGTCCATAATAAAGATACTGCTTGCCTCCATAAAGGAAAAAAGGGCTGTCGAGATAACCTACAAGAAAAGGCTCTCGCAAGAGCAGACAAAGCGCATAGTAGACCCGTATGTAGTGGTCCTCCATGAAGGCATATGGATTATGGTCGGCTACTGCCATTTAAGAAAAACCATAAGAAGCTTTGCCTTGGACAGGATAATAGACATAAAGGAGCGCAACCTCTATTTCAACGCACAGCCTGATTTCGACCTCAAGACGTACCTTTCCACCCCGTGGGGCATAGTGGACGGCAAGGAGGCGCGCGTTACGGTCAGGTTCAAAAAGGAGATATCGGATTATATTTTAAGAAAAGACAAATGGCACACATCTGAAAAAAGGACAATCCTCCCCGACGGTGATGTTGAGCTCTCATTCACAGTTGCCGGCGTTGATGAGATAAAGCGCTGGATATACTCATGGCTTCCCCATGCCGAGGTAATAAAGCCTAAGTGGTTAAGGAAGCAGGTAAAGAAGGAACTCTCAGTATCTGCCGCAACCCATTCGTAAAGCCTTTCTATCCCAGATTTTCCA
Source organism: Prolixibacteraceae bacterium (assembly GCA_017998095.1). The sequence continues at coordinate 4,118 of JAGODU010000077.1, forward strand.
TTAAGATCAGCATTGGCATCGGGTAATCCCTCGCAAACACGCTCATTACGCTCCGGCGGCTTCAATCACTCGCGTTCGGCTTTGGAACTTTTGCATGCGCAAAAGACCAAGCTTCCTCGCCTCTCGACGGTTTGTTCAGGACAACCCGACGCCGCTTCCAACGACATCTCTGGGATTATTCGTTTTTCTGTTTTAACTCAAACTTCAAAATTATTTTTCCCGATGACATACTGCTGTCACCGCCATCCTTTATACTATGACAGTAAATAAATCATACCAGGGGGTCATCATGGATGAGCGGATCAAAGATTTTATATTAAGGATTGAGCCCAAAGACATGCAGGTTCACGACAACCTTGCAGTAATACCGCTATGCGTTAACGGAAACGGAGGCCCTTCATACATAACATTGAAGGAGGCGCTCGAAAAAGGCACATTCACTGTAAAAGAGGTGTCAGAAGGGGGTATGGTTCCTGAACTCAAGGTGATAAACAAAGGCGATGACGCTGTGCTTTTACTTGATGGGGAGGAGCTTTTCGGAGCAAAACAGAACAGGGTTTTAAACACTACGGTGCTTGTAGCAGCAAGAAGTGAAATAATCATACCGGTGAGCTGCACCGAGCATGGCAGGTGGTCATATACCACATCCGAATTCATGGACTCGGATGTGATCATGGCATACAACATCAAAAGGAAAAAGGCGAGATCCGTCACAAGAAACATCCGTGAATCAGGAAGGTATGATTCAGACCAGGGGGAGGTTTGGGATGACATACAGGCCATGTCTGGTGCAGCAAAGGTTCATTCCAATACAGGCGCCATGAAGGATGTGTTCGAGTCAAAGGAAAAGGAGCTCGACGATTATCTAAAATCCATATCCATCATACCCAACCAGAAGGGCATGATGGTGATGATAAACGGAGTACTTTTAGGCCTTGACATAATATCCTCCGCATCAGCCTATAGGATACTTCACCCGAAGCTCTTAAAGAGTGTTGCAATAGAGGCGCTGCTCGACAGGAAGAAAAAGACGATAGCTCCCATTGCGGCAATTGCAAAGGGGTTTCTTGAGAATATCACAACATGCGGGTACACGATGCATAAATCGGTGGGGCTGGGGCTGGACTACAGGTTTGAAGGCGCCGAAAAGGTAGGCTCCGCACTTGTCCATGAAGACAATATCATCCATATGGCGTTTTTCACACTTGCGGAAAGCGAGAAGATAGGCAAAATGTCCGGGTTCAGACAAAGAAGAGGCTACAGGACGAGATGAAAAAGCGAACCATAGTTACATTGTCTCTGGCAATTGCCATATGCCTTATGGTTTCAGACCTCCATGCGCCTGAGATAACACAGCGTGACATATTGGGCTACGATCCATACCGTGTTGCCGAGAGCGGCGCCATCCTTGATACAGATGGCGCCATCAGGGGGTGGGTGCTCGGCAGCACGGTCTATGACCCAAGCTGGGATAAAAGGTATGTGATACCGAGGAAGATAAAGAGGGATAAATGACGGATGAACAAAGGCTTACCAATACCGCAGTTAAGGCATTTAGGAAGCGCTGGAGTAAGATTGTCAGAGATATTGAAGAAGGCAGAAAGGATTATGTAAGTGAGTTCTACCCGTGCTTTGAGGCAGACACATATGCAAGGCAGAAGATACTGGCAAAAAGGTTCTACGGGATTGAACACGCAAGGAAGATGGCTACTCTCAGCGAAGAAGCAATAAAGGAAAACCTCTCCTGCTATCTTCCGAAGGCCATCGAATACGCCATAAAGGATAATGCGGATGAACCAAAAGAGCAGGAGGCCTTCATGAGAAAGCTGGTTAGCTGCGAGTATGTAATATTCCGGTCGAATCAAGGCTCACCGTTTGACCTTTTCGATGAGGATACAGATGATTTATGGGTTGCAGAATACCCGGCACGGGTTGCATACGACGACTGGTATGAAGGCTCGATAGGTGCAGGAAATACCTGCCAGACCTCCATCCTCATGAAGTCGACGGGAGAGGCGTTTACAAAAAGTGAAGTCGAGTGGCTGAAGCGCTCCATCCGGCGCAACATAGACGGCAACGACCATTCAGCCCTCTGGTGGTTCGAATGCGAGCCGCTCGAAGACAACAAGATATGGGTCAGGATTTATGATTACTCAATAGACAAGGGGAGCTATGTGTTGGAATTTCTTTGTGAAGCAGCTACCTTGTCTAAAAATCAACTTCAGGAATTTGTTCGTCAGACCCTTGAACATCCGTATGAAGATAAGAAAATAAAAAAGAAACTGGGGGTCTTCAATCATTACGAATCAGTGGAAGAACTGGCATTATTTGATATTACTTGGAAATTCTTCTGGGATAATTGGGAGGCAGGGATATTAAGCGATTATGATATCAGGACAGCAGAGGATACAATGAACCGCATCAGCGGAAGGGAAGACCGCAACTATCATACCGGCATAAACTTCGATGGTGTTGACATATAGTATAGTATGATGCAACGGGGAATTAAATGCTGTTCAGCACATTTTCTATCGTTTTCAACAGAGGGGGCAGGTCTTCTTTTACGGTACGCCACACAACTTTGAGGTTTACCCTGAAATAGTCATGGATGAGTTTATTGCAAAATCGTCAAAACTTTATCCAGAAAACGGATGGCTTTTTCGGCATACTCTGCTATGTCGCTTAAGGTAATCGGTATAGTCTTTTTTCTCTCATGCTTGCACGACTTCGTTCAGGATGTGTTTCCCGATAGCCGGCTTCGGAGCGCTCTTCATCACGAGGTCGACTTTAATGTTAAGTTCGCTGCTCAAAAACCTCTCAAGACGGATAAACCCGAAAAGCTTTGGAGCCTTTTCAAAATCAACCAGGATATCAAGGTTGCTCTTACCTTTTTGCTTTCCTCGCACAAAGGAACCAAATATTCCCAGAGAGCTTACCCCGTATTGTTTTTGGAGCTCCGGCTTAAGCCTTTTCAGGATCTCAATTTTTTCTTCAATACCGCTCATTATTTATTTATTGTCTCCCTCGGAGAATGAGAGAAAAACTCTCGCCTTCAGGCGAAGACTTTAGTATGCTTTCGGTATGGAGAATTACAGGAAATCCAGCCATACAGTATATGACATTAAGTACCACATAGTATGGATTACGAAATACCGAAAGCAAATCCTTAGGGCTGACATTGCGGAGAGGTTGAGGGATTTGATAAGAGAAATTTGCAGGACAAATGATGTTGAGATAATAAAAGGGCATATCTCTAAAGACCATGTCCATCTCTTCCTTTCAGTTCCTCCCCATATATCTGTAAGTCAATTGGTAAAGTTCCTTAAAGGTAAAACATCCAGAAAGCTGCTTATGGAATTCAAAACCCTCAGCAGAACATTCTGGGGCAGACACATATGGGCAAGGGGCTACTTTGTGGCAACATCCGGTAATGTGACCGATGAAGTAATCATGAAATACATAGAACAGCAAATCTTGGAACCTCCCGATGGTGACTTCAGGGTTGATGGTGAGCTTTAGTCGGCTTACAGCCGAAACTCAAGCTACCGGCTTTAGCCGGTAGTGGTTGACTTTTAATATTGTTTAGCAAAACATTCAAAGGATTTTTGCGGCACCGCTTGGCTATATCCCTGCATATCACTTATTGTGTCTGTTCCGATATATTTGAACATGCATTGTGTTTTGAAAGAAGAAGCGGGGCTTAAAAGCCCCGCCTGGTATCATCTATTTCTTCTTGGGCTTTGCAGCAGCCTTTTTGGCAGGTTTTGCCGCCTTTCCGCTGACTGCTTCTTTTAATGCTGAACCTGCTGTAAATTTGGGCACCTTCTTTGCGGCAATCTTTATCTCTTTGCCGGTCTGGGGGTTTCTGCCCTTTCTTGCCTTTCTCTCGGCTACGGAGAATGTTCCAAAACCAACAAAACAGACCTTCTCACCATTTGTAAGTGCGCCCTGAATGCAGCCTATTACCGCCTGGAATGCCTTATCCGCTGCAGCCTTTGTGATCTTCGCCTCTTCTGCTACCTTTGATACAACTTCTGCCTTGTTCATCTAAACTTCCTCCTTGTAATGTGTGTTTTATATATGATTATCAGGCAACTATGCATTGCCTGTTGCGTAAGACTCTGTAGATACTGCCTTCTGTGTGGATTATTAACATAAACATCAATTATGTCAAGGAAATTGTGGGGGAATGGCATTTAATGAAAGTTTTTGTAAGATGAGAAGAAAACTTAAGGGTTACGGCTTCGCCTTTTTGGATGAAGATCAAATGGTATTTCCGGAATCAAATCGTTGTATATTTCACATTAAAATGTACATAAACCATTATCGAAAACATTGGACTTGTCAGTTATTGTAAACACCTACAAGTCTTTGCCCTGCGCTGTTTCGTAAGACCAAGGATTACCGACTGAAAGCTGAACTCTAAAAACCGAATTTATGAAACAACGTCCCTACCGTCAAAGATATACAATACTACAGTAAGCAAGGCCGTGATGGATAAAGAGGTTTAGATAAAACTGATAATTCAGGATCCCAACTATTTTCTCATGGATTTTAAAAAAAGAATTGAAAAGTTTTGACCTCTGGAAGGAAACAGTTAAAAGGGGCTCTTTATAATAATGTGCATGAAATTGACAAAAAAACTGCAAGTGATAGAATGTAGTCATATGGCATTATCAATTCAAAAAAAATTAATGGACTATATACTGAATTTCGTTTTGATTGCAATGGCATTTATTTTGTCCATTCCAAGTTTCACCTATGCTGAATTAAAAACCTTCACGAAAGAATATAAATACCAAGCAAGCGAAGATGATAGCAAGCTTTCAAGCAGGACTGTTTCGCTCAGAGAGGTAAAAAGACTCCTCCTTGAAGAGCTTGGAACTTACCTTGAGAGTATATCGGAGGTTAAAGATTTCCATCTTACAAAAGACCAGATTACCACCCTAACTGCAGGAATAGTGAGCGCTGAGGTTGTGGAAGAAAAGTGGGATGGCAAGAATTACTGGCTCAAGGCAAAAATCGCAGCAGACCCGGCTGAGGTCATTAAAGCCATTGAGACAATTCGCAAGGATAGAGAAAAGACAAAGGAGTTAGAAGAGATAAGAAAAAAAGCGGATTTACTGCTCAAAGAGAACGAACTATTAAAACAGGAATCAAAAACAGCTAAAGGTAAAAATAAAAAAAAGAAACAAAAGGAGTACAACAGCAATATAAAACGATTAAAAGCAATTGAATGGGTTGAAAAAGGTGATTCATTTATGTGGTCCTCTGAGGATTATATTAGCCGAAGGAATAAAGCCATAGATGCATATACCGAAGCAATAAGGATAGATGCTACATACGAAGATGCTTACAGAAAGCGTGGCGAAACCTATGAATGGGACGATCCTTCAAAAGCACTAAAAGATTTTAGCAAAGCCATAATATTGAACCCTAATTCTGCTATAAACTATTACAAACGCGCTCAAACGTATCACCTCTTTTTACGTAAGTACCAACAAGCTATAAAAGATTACACCAAAGCCATAGAGTTAAAACCAGATTTTGCAGTCGCATTTTCAAGCAGAGCAGAGGTTTTTTCCCTTTTACACGATAATCAACAAGCTATAAAAGATTACACCAAAGCTATAGAGTTAACACCGTTACAAATTAGGGACAATAATCAGTATAAGTATGATAACCCCTATTTGTTTTATTACGGTCGAGGTAATGCGTATATAGAATTACGTAATTATAAGCAAGGGTTAAAAGATTTAAATACAGCTATAGAGTTAGCCTCCCAAGCAGCAAAATACTGGAAGACGGATTATACAATATATTGTAATCTTATTTACAAAGCTCTTGCGGATGCATACCTCGATTTAGGCAATTATCAACAGGCAATAAAAAACTACGATAAAGCGATAGAAATTCATCCTCAAGAAAAATATTATTGTAATCGAGGTTTTGCATATTACAATTTAGGCAATTACAAACAAGCAATACAAGATTTTGATAAGGCTATTGAGATAGATCCAACATACGGATGGTCTTACTACGGTCGGGGCATTGCTTATCAAGCCCTGGGTAATAATATAAAATTTATTGAAGACCTGAAAATTGCAGCAAAATTAGATCATAAACAAGCACGGGATATTTTAAGAAAAATTGGAATTGATTAGTGTAATAAGCTACTACAGGGGATAATCATATTCAAAACATTACTAAAATTGTATGTTTAATCGAACTGAAAAATATTGACAATACGCTTTTATTACAAGATAATGGAAATATATAATCATATATATTGCAAATTACCTTGTAAAAAACTTGTATTTTACTTTGCCAACTAAGGAATGGATAAAAAATATAAAGAAGATTATCAATTTATAAGAGCAGTTTGCGACGCAATTCAAGGGAGAGATGTTGAAAAGAAAAACCGTCTTTTAAATATTTTATATATCAGATACCATGAAATAATACACAACTTTATTGCAAAATTGTTATGGCTTTATTCAAACACACATCTTAACGAAACCGAAAGAACTAAGCTCAAAGATATTGAAGGGGATATTGAAAATGATTTTCTTGTTGCAATCCTATCAGATGAATCTCGAATCTTGAGCAACTACGAGGGAAACTCGAGTTTTAAAACTTACCTGTATTCTGTTGTAAAGAATTTTCTTAAGCAAAGAATAATTGAAATGGTATCCCTTTTGCGTCGGGAAAGCATCCCTATAGACAATTTATGCTATTCTACTGAAGATTTTAATGAGAAAGATGATACAATCGAATGTTTGTCGCTTAAATTAGCACATCTTCCCGAAACAAGGATGGTAACTTACGTGGACGAAAACCCTGAAGAAAACATTATCCAAAAAGAAAAGGAAATAAACGATAATATCAAAAAACAGGCTTTGGCAGCAGCAATACTCCAATTGTCTTTCTATTATCCTGACGATGCAAGGCATATTATTATGGATCTTTGCGGGCTAAAGAGAAAAGACATTGCCGCAAAACTCGATATTGCTGTCAATACTCTGAACAAGCGACTCACTCGTTCACCGTATGGGGCATACGAAAAGCTCAAGAAAATAATAAGAGCAATCTTGCTTAAGGATTACAAAATTGATGTTGATTGTATGTAAAAAGGTATGTCACAAAAAAGAATCTAAAACGACCAATATATTGAAGGCTGGCTTACCATGAGTGGCAATGATCGGTATCATTCATTTTCCACGAGGTGTGCTGCTTTAAGTATTGATTTCTTGATATTTAAAAATGAGAGAGGTCTTCGCTATCATACAGTGAAACACCTCTTTGCTGAAGAAGAGTGGAAAAAGGCATGGTTTAGATGCGAGGGAGGGGCGTTTACTCTTAAAAAAATGATTTCTGCAAAGAAAAAACTCAAAGAAAAGGGTTGTCCATATTATCTATACAATGCCGAAAACCCTCCATGCCATGTTTGCCGCTTCTTTGAACTTTGGTGCAAAGACATTGTGAAAAACTGGGATAACCATTATGTTAATATTATTAAACAGGCAATTGCTACTGGTCTTAGTTTACCTCGGTTTGTATATTATTTATCTCATAAATCCATAAATTCTCACAGCATGAGGACTATATTAATTGCATCCCCTTTTCCTGTTGCATTTATTGTTTGTCAATGTCCTAAAAATTATCTATATGAAGTAAAAACTGCATATCATATACAGTTTGACCCTTATGCAAAAAAGGATATTATGAGAATGACGGATGTGTTCGATAAAGCAATTTTTTGTACGCCAGATACTTGGTTCGTAAAACTTTCGACTTAGACGCTCTAAGAAGCAAAAGGATCATGTTAATGATTAAAAAATCTTTAGTTTCAGCAAGCACAATATGCAATCGTATAAGTGACGATCTCATGGGATACGAATCGGCATTGAACGAATGGGATACACATGAGACTGACAATGTAAACGTTCTCCTTGAGACTATGCTGAGAAGAGGACGAGCATACGAAGGATTATCTATTCTGAAACAAGTGTCTGCTAAGCCAAACGCAAAAAATATATACTTGTTTGATGAGCGCCTTGCTAAGAACGATTCAAAACTCATTGAAATTACTAATTCACAAGAGCATTGCGCGCAAATCCTAAATGAAGCAACAAAACGTCTCGATTACCTCGACGCATTGCTTTATAAAATTCAAAGCACTTATAATGAAAGGATTATTTATTCAGATGACACACTGCGGGATGTTTTTAAATACCAATGTCTGGAATTTCTCACATATTTTATTCGTAACAAATACTTAGCGATGCAGTCTGAATTGTTTGTTACAATTCCAAAGGAGTTTGTTCAGAATTTCATTAAAAGACTTTCCGAAATTGAAAATATATTCAGAGCAAAATTCTACTTGTTTTTCCCGCTCAAGAACATTATTAAACGATATAAAAAGGATTTTTACAATGATGAAGACCGCTGGTGGTTTTCTTCAGAACCTCCGATGCATGAACCAAATGACGAAATAATCTCTTCCGTTATTGTTGATGGAATAAGAGGGTTATTGAAAGATAGACCTTTATTATGTCCAGATACAAAAACGCTTGCAGCTTATTCATTTTATGAATTGAGTATGACCGAGAGGAAGAAGGTAAACAAGCATGTGACGGAGTGTCCTGAATGTCTTATTGAAACGATACTTATGCGCTATGTCGATGCAGTAACTTGTCTGCCAAATATAAGAGAGGTTAAACAGAAAAAGAATATTACAATTCCGGCTGAAATATTTAGAAGAATTTCTCCTCATTATCTAGATATAAATGCCCTTATTCGGAATGCCATTGGTAAATCCCGTAATTGGTTGGCGGGCAAATTGCACAGCATTTTTTGTTCTTTGTTGCCCGGAGAACAAGAATTCATCTTTGAATGTCCTTCCTTTAGAGGAATAAGTACAGAAAAAACAACCTTGCAGAAAGTATGGTGGATTAGAAGAGAAAAAACTAGTAATATTGCCCTGATTAAACACCCAGAAGAAGAATTACCCAACATTAAACCTCTATCCATGCTGCTAAACGAAACATCTTTTTATTTTTTCATGTTTGGTCTTGGCATGAATAACGAGCTAAAAACAATTTTACCCGGGATACAGTTTAAAGATTATGGAGATCTTCCGCTTGAAATAGAAGAAGAGGATTTGCAGGATGTGGATATACTCTCAATTGTAATCCATGTCAATAAGGACATAATTAATGAAATATACAAAGGTTTTCAAAACAGCTTCAAAAAAGGAGAAATATATCTGCCTGTTGACAAGGTGATGCTCTACATTACAACATATATCGGATAACAGACATAATCGCTCGATATAATTTATTCATATTTTGAAATTTAACACCGCGAGATTGTATCGCAATGGATGAAAAGGCAACTCTAAGAAAACTTCAAAGACGCTACAATAAATATTTGCGGGCATTAAAATTCGATAAAGCCATAATTGCGTTGGAAGAAATAATTGAAATAAAAAAGAAATTTCTTGGTCCCAACCATATTGATATTGCAAGACGCATGAACATTCTGTCTGATCATTATAATACGATTCGCAATTATAAGAAAGCTGCATTGTTGCTGGAAAAAAGTCTGGAAATTAGACAGGAGGTTCTCGGATCTGATTGCCTCGATGTTGCAAATGGCTACAATAATTTGGGCGTAATATATAGCGAACTTAAAGACTATAAAAAAGCAAAAAATTTGTTTAAACAATGTCTCGATATCAAGGAAAAACAACTTGGTTCCGACTGTCTCGAAGTAGCCACAACATTGCACAATCTTGGCATGTTGTATCGTGACATGAATAATTTTGAGAAGGCAGAAATGCTTCACAAAAAAAGCTTGCGAATCACAGAACAATTTCTTGATCACAATCATCCCGATATTGCAAGAAGCCTTTTGAGTTTAGGCAATTTTTATGTCGCTATCGGTAATCATAAAAAAGCCGAACCGTTAATTAAACGAGCTTTAAAAATCAATCAAAAAGTCTTCGGTGATAATCACCAGAATACAAAGCAAAGTACAAATAATCTGCTCAAACTTTATATAGATACCGAAGACTACAAAAAAGCATTACCAATAGCAAAAAAGCAATTAATGGTAGCGAGAAAAACTCATCTTTCAAGCCATATCGATATTGCATTTGAAATGAATAAACTGGGTGTAATCTATTACAATATTGATGATCACCAAAATGCAGAAAAACTGCTGAAAGAGTGTTTGGCAATTTGCGAAAAAGTATGTGCTACCTACGACCCTTTTGTTGCTTTGGTTTTAAATAATCTTGGCACGCTTTATTTGAAAATGGATGATCAACAGAAGGCTGAACCTCTATTAAAAAAGAGCTTAAATATTCTTCAAAATAAAGCTGATAACCATTATTTTGATGAGTCAACGATTTTTAGGAATCTTAGTAATGTCTACCAATATATAGGTAAATATAAAGAGGCTATAACTCTTTTTTCAAAGAAGACCGAATTATATGATAAAGCCATCTATTCAAACAATCTCGAAGCAGCAAAAGAGATGAATATACTGGGCTCGCTGTATATTAAAATCGGGAAATATGCTGAAGCTGAAAGTTTGTTAAAAAGGGGGCTGGAGATTATAGAAAGGGTATCCGGCACTAAAGGTCTTGATTATACTGATGCCCTTGATAATCTCGGCAATCTTTACTTTGACCTTGGAAACTATAACGATGCAGAAGATGTCTATAAAAGGAGCTTAGAAATAAAAGAAAAAATCCTTGAATCCAACCATGAGGATATTGCAGTTAGCTTAAATAACCTTGGTGTATTATACCGGGAATTAGGATTATACCGTCAAGCCGAATCACTTCATCTTAGAGGTTTGGAAATTAACGAAAAGGTGCTGGGCACAGATCATTTAGAAACTGCGAGAAATCTAAGCAATCTAGGCTGTGTTTATTTCGAGCTATCTGAATACCAAAAAGGGATTCCTTTGTTGAAAAGAAGCCTTGAGATTCGTGAAACAAAACTCCCACCCGAGCATCCTGATATTGGGATGACTTTGTGTAATCTTGCAAATCTTTACATTCGAATGGGCGATTACCAAAAGGCGTTAAGCCTCCACGAAAAAAGTCTCAAGATCAATGAAAAAGCACTTGGATCAGACAATTTTCTTGTTGCTAACAGTCTAAATAACATAGCTCATATCTACAAGAAGATTAATGATTATAAAAAAGCAGAATCATTGTTAAAAAGAAGCTTAAAGATAAACAAGAAAATTTTTGGTACGGATAACCCACGTGTTGCCCTAATTTTAAATAACCTTGCGGGCATTTACTGCGCCACAGGCAAATACAAGAGGGCAATACCATTGTATAAGAAATGCCTTGAAATTACCATGACGACATCCCCTCATGATAATTTTAATGTTGCAAAAAGTTTATATAATGTGGCGTTGTGCCAATTTTATCTCGGAAATCGCAGGAAACCCTCACGTCTGTTTGAAAGGAGTATTGAAGTTGCATCGAAAACCTTAGATAGTTACCATCCTTATTTTGCAGAAGTCTTTAATGTATTAGGCGTATCTGAATTTAACCTTGGTGAATATCGGGAGGCAAAAAGACTATTAGAAAGATCCTTGGAGATAAAAGAAAATGTTTTAGGCACTGACCACCCAGAAGTGTCTTATACGCTCTGTTTGTTGGCGAAGGTTCATGTATCAATGGGTCAAATTGATAGTGCAAGAGCCTTATTAATCAGGGCTCTTAGCATTGAAAATAGTCATATAAAAAACATAATGGCGTTTGCAAATGAAAAACAGGCAATAAATTTTATTCAAATAAACAATTTGACTCTATTCTTTTTAATTAATGTGACTAATGCTTTTTTCTCAAATGATCCGATATCAAAAAAAGATGTCTATGATATCTGGCTGGCAAGAAAAGGGATTGTATTGGAGGTGCAAAAAAGATTTAAAGAGATTATATTTACTCGGAACACCCGTCAGATTGACGATCTACTCCACTCGCTTTCCGCGGTGCGCAATCGTCTTTCAGATATTTATTTTGCCGACTCTGACGGAAAAGATCAATCAATCTTAAAAAAACATATTTCCTATCTGAGAAAACGTGAAGAACAGATAAAGGCAGAACTGCTTAAAATCTGTGATGCCTTTAAAGGCATTAAAACAATCTTGGATGTAAATACGAACACAATTGCCGGATTACTACCTTCGGATAGCGCACTTATTGATTTCGCCGTTATGCCCGGATACGATTTCGAAAAGCATCAATGGCTGCCTGAGCGCTATTTTGCGTTCACAATTCCGGCAGGCAAACTAGACGAGATAGAACTACATGATTTGGGGGAAGCGGAAGAAATAGACGAGATAATTTGCTGGTTCAAACAAAATATTACTATGATTGACAATAAATCAAAGCGAGGGATGGCGATAAACATAGCAATTTCCCCCAAATCAATTCATAAAAATGCAAAATCAAAAGAAAATGCTATAAAATTATTTTCAAGAAAGCTTGCAAAGAGAATATTCGATCCTATAATAACAAGGTTCCACAATGTAAAAGACATATATATCTCACCTGATGGCCAGTTAAACACTGTTCCTTTTGAAGTGTTGACTGATAATAAAGGTGAATACCTTATAGACAGTTATACCTTTAATTACGTTGGCACTCCCAGAGAGATGACAAATTATGGTCAAGGTGCTTCTAAAAACGGAAAATTAATGATTCTAGGTGATCCTGATTTTGATATAGATTTGTCTACACAAGAAAGACCCGACGCAAGAGGTTGCAGGTCTTTTGCATTAGGAAAAGACGGTTTTGCTAGGCTGCCAGGAACAAGACGTGAAGTATATGATATTTTTCATTTTATGGGTGATGAAAATTCAGTTTTGTACACAGGTATCGATGCAAATGAAACCGTACTAATGAATTCTGTTATTCCACAAATGCTTCATATTGCGACGCATGGATTTTTTCTGGAAACCCAGAATCGATATAACAGTAACAGTCTAAAAGAAAGTGAATTCCAGGTTAGAAACTTCTGGCAAAAACGTGGGTTGTGTATAGAGAATCCACTGATTAGATCCGGGATTGCTCTGGCAGGCGCCAATGTTTCACTCAAAAGAAGTGATAAGAACTGTAGTGAAGGCATCGTTACGGCTGAAAAAATATTGGCTATAGACTTGAAAAATACAGAAATGGTGGTACTATCCGCATGTGAAACTGGGCTGGGGGAGGTAAAAAACGGTGAAGGAGTCTTTGGCCTTAGAAGAGCGTTTATGCAAGCTGGGGCAAAAAGTATTATTATGAGCATGTGGCGCATCCCCGATGACGAAACCAGGGACATCATGGTTAGTTTCTATGGAAATATTATAAAAAATAAAATGAATCGAAGCAAAGCGCTTAGGCAGGCCGTCCTTATGACAAAATCTAGAATTCAGAAGAAATATGGGCACACACACCCGCTTTTCTGGGGAGGTTTTGTATTCTTGGGAGATCCGGGTAATTTTAAAATTGCTGTTCCTAAAGTATCCTCAGGTTTGACATCGCAAGATCTGTAGTTACTAAATTGTTATAGAAATAGTATGTCACATTTTTTATTCAATTCCTACTAATTTAAATATGCACATATTGTAATGTTTGACAATTTCACTAAAAGAAGAAATGCATTTTCAATAAAATATTTTCATTTATGCAAGATTAGTGGAGCTTAAAGATGACAAAATTATTAACGATATTTTCTGTGTTGTGCGTTTTGGTTGGTTGTGCAACGGGTTCTTTGCCTACAACCGAACAGTTAGAAAAAGAACATTTCACAGAATGTTCGCCTGACTACCAGCTTCAAATTCAAAACATCTTAGGCAAAGGACTGTTTGATCCGTATAGTGCCGTGTATGCATACAGCAAGCCCGAAAAATTTGTTTATCAGGGTATCTTCGGCTATAGGGTATTTGCATCAATAAATGCCAAGAATCGCTTTGGAGGATATGTTGGAGAGGAAATGCATATGTTTTTTTGTTTTCCAGATAAAGTAGTTAGAGAGATAAACGAAGGACCAATGGGTATTGCGCAAGGGCTTAAACGATATAACGGTCGGTAGTGTTATCATTACAGCAAGATAGCCTCAGCAGCGAACATTGCATGTGCAAAAGGCAGGATAATAAATAAAGAAGTGAATATTTTGGAAATTACTTACAAAAGTGGTGATTTGGTTGTTCTTGATGAACCGGATGGAAGGGTGCATATTTTTTGGACTGATAATAAATGCGGCACGCGTATTTGCAGAACCAAGATGATCAAAAATGGTACCAGGCGAGCAGGGGATGCCCCCTGAAAACTTTTAAAAAGAGGAATTATACCTACCGATTTCAAAAATAAGGTTAACGGATTTGGCCAGCCGATTTGCAAAGCTTGTTTGAAGTGGTGTAATTAATGGTTCGCTGAACAAACCATAGTATGGCGTTAAGGTGTAAATAATGAAAACAAAACAACTCATGTCTTTTGACATTAGTGGGGGTAGAC
>JAGODU010000078.1 GCA_017998095.1 Prolixibacteraceae bacterium
TATACTGATGATCCTGAAAAGAATCCTGATGCAGTAAAGTTTGATAAAATAACTTATGATGAAGTTTACAACAGGGGATTAAAAGTTATGGATCTTACAGCAACTGCAATGTGTAAGGAAAATAAAATGCCGATTATTGTTTTCGATATGGATACTGAAGGAAACTTAATGAAAGTATTAACAGGAAATAATATCGGAACTCTGGTTTATTGATTGTAATTGAAGAATGATATAATTATCTGTCCTGAGTTTCAGGGCAGGTATTTTTTTGCTTTTTAATGTAAATATCAATAGCAACAATAATAGCAGTAAAACCCCAGAAAGGAACCGATGCTTTGTCAGTATCAAGAAAGTTATTGAGAATACTATGAAAATAATAGGTTATTAAGCCCAATAAGGCAGAAACTATTAGTGTCTTTAGTCTTTTATCGTCAGTTGCAGAATATGCCTTAATTGCCACTGTAATTACAAAAATCATTAAAACAATAAAGCTGATAGAGCCAATCAATCCGGTTTCAGCCATAGCGCCAAGATATTCGCTGTGAGCATTTCCTCCGTCTCCTGAGTTTGTACTGATTATTGTTCTTTGGGAAGTAACCTGATAAGGAGCATATTTCATTGCGTATGTACCCGGTCCCCATCCGACTAAAGGACGTTCTTTAAACATTTTAATGGCACAGTTCCATCTGTTTATCCTTTCAAGATTTGATGCATCTGTAGAGATATTGGTCATTGAAGTAAAATGGTCAAGAAGATTGGCGGATGAATCCTGAGAGTTTTGTTCCAGCTTTTGTAGTATCTGATCCTGAAAAGTAAATATTACAAGTAAAAGAGAAACAAGAGTAATAAGAATTGTTTTGAACTTGATTCTCAGCCTTAATATTGCCCAAATACCTCCTGCAATGAAAAGGCTAAGCCAGGCTGCCCTGGTATATGATAGAATTTCAGCAACAAAAAAGAATAATGTTAATCCCCATATCCAGACTCTTAATTTGGTATTCTTCCTGTACATATATGAAAAGCCAAGCAGGAAAGGAATAAACATTGCCAATACTGCTCCATAAGATGTATGGTCATTGAAAAAGGGATTCATAACAAAATGTGCTGCCTGGTCATCATACAAGCCATAGCCAAGATGTCTGAATATAGAATAGCATATTACAGGTACAAAAGCAATTGTATACATCCAGATAAACTTTTCTATGTTTTTTTGATTATTGAACAGGTATATCAGGATGAAAAAGAAAATGACAACAAACCATGAGCGGGCCAGCAGGAACTTAAAGGAGACCATGGGCATTGAACTGGTTATTGTAGTTAGGGCAATCCAGCCGAGATAAAAATAAATAACCTTAGAAACCGGGTGTTTGGTTATATCTCTGTCAAGTTTCCTTTTGGTAAGCAGCGAAAATAAAAACACAATCAATATACCAACCAGTAAAGGTTCTGTTGGCATATAAAGATCAAAAGGCAGTCCGAATGAAAATTCTGATAATGGTAAAGATAAAGGGGTACAGATAACAGCAAGCCAGATAAGTTTATCGTAGGCATAAAATGCAGTAAGCATTACCATAAAAACAAATGGTATGGCAATACCTAAGAGCGTATCTTTTTTAAGTATCAGGTATGCATTTAATAAAATAAATACAATTGATATTGCATAAAAAAGGATATACTTTAACCAACTATCCGGTATTATGTTATTATTTGGCTGCGTTTCCTTCACGTACGTAATCGATCAACAAAACAACTACGATTGATGCAGCAAGTGCTCCTACTGTTGAAAGAAATACTATCAGCCAGCGAACAGGATAAGATTTTTTATCAGCAGGGAATGGGTTTTCTACAACAATTCCATATGATATTTTCTTAGTTCCGTGACTTAATCCCCAGTCATGAAGTATTTTAAGTGAGTCGGCAACATTTTCATATTCAACAAGCATATTTGAAAGGCGTTTATATTCACCTCCTTTTTCTTTGAGGCTATTAAGAACCTCCTGAGCATTCTTTGTACTACCATTTTTTACAGATGCTTCCATTAATCCAACAGTAGCAGCTTCAACCTGAGCGTCATAATCCAAAAGGCCATATTGAACTCTCAGTTTATCCATTATACTGATTATAGAATCAATCTCTTTATTTTTCTTTTCAAGGTCATGAGCAGCAATTTCTGCTACTTCCAGGTATTTTACGGCATGTTGATGTTGAAGTAATTGATTGAAATAAAGGATTAATGAATCAACCATATCAGAAGCTCTTTGTGGATTCTCATCCAGAACTTTAATTTCTACAGATTCAAATTCAGTCTTCTTAAAACTTATGTTTTTATTGAATTTATCAAGTATGTAAGTTTTGTATAATGGATCCTGCTTGCTTATTTTATAAACTTTATCAAGCTGGAAAGCATCTATAAGTCTGAATTTAATATCAACTGAACGAATATTTTCAAGTAATTGCTCACTTTCCGACTCTTCACTATAAACCTGGAAATTTACAGGATATAACTTGCCGGTTGATTTATATTTTGGCTTAATGAATAATGGCGATGATATAATTACGGAAAGTATAATCGCAGCTAATACGGCCATTGAAATATGGATTTTCCATTTCCAAAGCGATTTTAAGATTCGTTCATTATTAAAAAAATTCTCCATAGGTATAGATTAAAGTTAGTCATTACTTTTCAACGTAAATAATACAATTTTAGTATTGATTCAGCGAATAAAATTGATTCATTTATCTGAAACTACTATAAGAAAATAATTCTTTTTACCCTTTTGTACAAGGAGGTACCTATCCGATATAAGATTACTTCCGGTGAAAACCATTTCCTGGTCAGTAACTTTTTCTTTATTAACACTTAAGCCATTTCCCTGAATTGTTCTCCTTAATTCACCTTTAGACGGGAATATATCTGTTTTGACAGCCAGAAGATCTGAAATGTTTACACCATTTTCAAATTCAGATGAAGGGAAATTAAATTGAGGAACTCCTTCAAATACAGAAAGGAAAGTTTTTTCATCCAGTTTCTTTAATGTTTCAGCTGTTCCCTGTCCGAATAATATCTGGGAGGCCTCAATAGCTGAATCCAATTCTTCTTTGGAATGAACCATTGTAGTAACTTCTTCAGCAAGTCTTTTCTGAAGTAATCTTAAATGTGGAGCTTCACTGTGCTGACTTATCAGATCCTTAACTTCTTCCTCTGATAAGAGAGTGAAAATCTTTATATATTTTTCAGCGTCAGCATCAGAAGTATTCAACCAGAATTGGTAAAATGAATATGGAGATGTCCTTTCGGGATCTAGCCATACATTGCCTGATTCTGTTTTTCCGAATTTTCCTCCGTCAGATTTTGTAATAAGAGGGCAAGTCATTGCAAATGCATCACCTCCGCTAATTCTTCTTATTAATTCTGTTCCGGTTGTAATATTACCCCATTGGTCAGAACCGCCCATTTGAAGTTTACAGTTATAGTTTTGATATAAGTGAAGAAAATCTGTTCCCTGTACCAACTGATATGTAAATTCAGTGAATGAAAGGCCTGTATTTCCTTCCCCCGCAAGTCTTTTCTTTACCGAGTCTTTAGCCATCATGTAATTAACGGTAATATGCTTTCCAATGTCCCTGATGAAGCCAAGAAAAGAAAATTCTTTCATCCAGTCATAGTTATTTACCATGATAGCTTCATTCGCTTTGCCTGAATTGAAATCGAGAAACCTGCTTAATTGTTTCTTCAGGCATTCCTGGTTGTGTCTTAATGTAGTTTCATCCAATAGGTTTCTTTCCTGTGATTTACCTGAGGGATCACCAATCATTCCTGTTGCTCCGCCTACCAGTACAATAGGACGATGCCCTGAAACCTGTAAATGTTTTAGCATCATAACTGACACAAGATGACCTATATGCAGAGAATCGGCAGTAGGATCAATGCCTACATATCCTGTTGTCATCTCTTTCTCAAATTGTTTATCCGTTCCGGGAGTCATGTCATGTATCATGCCCCTCCATTTGAGATTCTCAATAAAATTCATAATAATAGGAAACTTTCATTTATAATATAAAACCACAATATTAGCTGTAAATATTGTGGTCGCAAAAGTACAAAAATATAGTTATCAGAGAAATAATATTAATTGAAAGATGCAGTGTCTTTAGGATCAACTTCTTCTTTTACTCCTTCAAAGAAATTCTTTAAATATGGCAGAGTGTTAATTGATAAGTTTCTAAGGGGAACATATAACTTGGCTTCCTGTATTTTCTTTTCAGGAGTTGCAGGGATTACTTTATCTATACCTTCAATGAACAACAAAATTATTCCTATTATAAATGCTGATTTAATTGTTGCAAATACCATTCCCAGAACTCTGTTTACAGCCCCCATCGATACTGTGTTAAAAGCATGTTCAATAGCCTGTGCAAGGAAGTGAACAAGTATAGTGATAAGTATAAAGGTTATAAAAAAAGCAACAATGTTTATGTGTTCGTATGTAACATGAAAAACGCGTACCAAGAAAGTTTCAACGGCTCCTGAAAACTTTATCGCCCCCCATACACCTGCTATTAAAGCTATTAACGAAGCAACTTCATATATAAGTCCCTTGGTTAAACCTCCTATTGCAGATGCTATTAAAAGAAAAATGATAATTAAATCTATGTAATTCATGATTTTAGATTTTTGTTATTATTCAAATTTACGGTGAGCTTTATTAAATAGGAATTTTTTGGCCTATTTTTTTACTAAATTCACCTACGATTTTATACCAAAAAAGGGGAAATGAGTTTTTTTAACAGAAATGTACATCATTTATTCACTCTTCGTTACAAGAAGATTGATTTTTTTATTAATAACCCTGAGATTCAACAGAAACAGGTATTGCTTGATCTTGTAAACTCAGCTAAAAAAACAGAATGGGGTATAAATCATTTTTACAAAGGGATCTCAGGATATAGGGATTTTATTAAAAATGTTCAGCTAAATGATTATGATTCTTTAAAGTTTGATATCCAGAGAATGATTGCCGGAGAAAAGAATGTTCTCTGGCCGGGTCAGGTTAAATGGTTTGCAAAGTCATCAGGAACTACAAACGATAAAAGTAAATTTATCCCGGTTAGCAACGATTCATTGTACAAATGTCATTTCAAAGCCCCTGTTGATATTTTTGCCCTTTATGTTAGGAACAACCCTGAAAATAATATTTTGAAAGGCAAAAATCTCACAATAGGAGGAAGCCAGAAGGTGAGCAACCTAAGCAAGAAAACCAGAACCGGAGACCTTTCCGCAGTAATGATTTCAAATCTCCCGATGATTACAAGATTAAAGAATGCTCCCAATTCTGAAATATCTCTTATTCCTGATTTTGATGAAAAAATTGATAAGATAGTAAGATCTACAATTCATGAGAATATTACCAGCTTCTCAGGTGTCCCTTCATGGTTTCTTGTTATGATGAAACGTGTTCTTGATTGTACCGGAAAAGATAATTTACTCGAAGTATGGCCAAATCTTGAAGTGTTTGTCCACGGAGGCGTTAATTTCGATCCTTATCGGGAACAATATAAGAAACTGATACCATCGGAAAATATGCACTATGTCAATACCTATAATGCATCTGAAGGTTTCTTTAGTATTCAGGACACTCTTACTTCTGACGACATGCTTCTTATGCTGGACTATGGAATTTTCTATGAGTTCATTCCTATGAAACATTTTTTCGATGAGGATAGAAAAGTCATCCCTTTACAAGAAGTTGAAACAGGAGTAAATTACGCAATGGTTATTTCTACAAACGGAGGACTCTGGAGATATATCATTGGTGATACTGTAATTTTCACTTCAAAATATCCTTTTAAAATCAAAATCACAGGCAGAACAAAGCAATTCATAAATGCTTTCGGGGAAGAATTGATTGTAGATAATGCCGAAAAAGGATTAAAGGCTGCTTGTGAAATTACAGGTGCCTCAATAAATGAATATACAGCAGGACCTGTCTTTATGACTGATGAAAATAAAGGATCACATCAGTGGATTATTGAATTTGAAAAAGAACCTTCCGATCTTTCATTGTTTAATGAAACTCTCGATAAAGAACTTCAATCTCTTAATTCAGACTATGAAGCTAAAAGATATAAAAACCTTACTTTAACCTTACCACAATTGGTCGTTGCTCCCAAAGGGACTTTCTTTAACTGGATGAAACTGAAAGGAAAAGTAGGAGGGCAAAATAAAATACCACGTCTTGCTAATAATAGAGAATATCTTGACTCATTACTGGATGAAGTAATCAATATTTAATTACTAGTTGATTATTAACTCAATAAGAGTAGTTGATAAAATGTTTCTTTTTTATCCCTTTTAAATAAGCATAGAATCTGCATGTTTTATTACCTTCGTGGAAACGAATATCTTAAACTTTTTTATTATGCATATTGCTATTGCCGGAAACATAGGAGCAGGTAAAACTACCCTGACATCACTGCTTTCCAAACATTATAACTGGAAACCTAATTTTGAAACTGTTGACGATAATCCATATCTCAACGACTTTTATAATGACATGCAACGATGGTCATTCAACCTTCAGATTTTTTTTCTTAACAGCAGGTTTAAACAAATAGTAGATATTATTAATTCCGGTGAAAATGTAATTCAGGACAGAACTATCTATGAGGATGCCGAAATTTTTGCCCCTAATCTTCATGATATGGGACTTATGTCTACCCGCGACTTTGAAAATTATAAAGCATTATTCGATCTGATGATAGGACTGGTTAAACCACCTGATTTACTAATCTACCTCAGAGCTTCTGTGCCTACACTGGTAAATCAGATTCAACAAAGGGGAAGGGCTTACGAAGAATCAATCAGGCTCGACTACCTTAAGATGCTTAACGAGAGGTATGAACTATGGATTAGTAAATATACAGGAAGCAATCTCCTGATTTTTAATGTTGATAATCTTGATTTTCAAAATAATCCCGAAGACCTGAGCAAAATTATCGATAATGTCAATTCTTATATTCATGGTTTGTTTTAATATATAGCTTTTTTAATGGGAAATAACGAAAATCAATTCAACCGGTTAATCAGTATTATGAATGAACTCCGGGAGAAATGTCCATGGGACCGTGAACAAACTCTTGAAAGTCTGCGCCACCTGACAATTGAGGAAACCTACGAATTGGGTGATGCTATTCTTAAAAAGGATATGCAGGAAATTAAAAAGGAACTCGGAGACCTTCTTCTTCACATAGTTTTTTATTCTAAAATTGCTGAAGAACAAAACGATTTCAATATTTACGATGTTATTGATTCGCTTTGTGAAAAGCTAATTTTCAGGCATCCCCATGTTTTTCAGGATGTGGAAGCTAAAACTGCTATAAAGGTTGCTCAAAACTGGGAAGCTCTAAAATTAAAGGAAAAAGGACGAAATAAACGTGTTCTGGAAGGCGTTCCTAAATCATTACCTGCAATGGTTAAGGCTAACAGAATTCAGGATAAGGCAAGAGGTGTGGGATTCGACTGGGAATATCGCGAACAGGTATGGGATAAAGTAAGAGAGGAATTCAGTGAATTTGAGGAAGAGGTAAAAGCAGGTAATTCTGTTGAAATGGAAAAAGAATTCGGTGATCTTCTTTTTTCTCTGGTTAATACAGCGCGCCTTTATAATATTGATCCTGAAGCTGCACTGGAAAGAACTAATATCAAGTTTATAGATAGATTCAACTATCTTGAAGAACAAACTCTGCTTAAAGGAAAATCTCTTCACGATATGACTCTTGCCGAAATGGATGTTATATGGGAAGAAGCTAAGAAATTCGATAAATCAAAATAATGCGCAAATTATCTCTCTTACTTGTTTTTTGTTTTTCTTTAAATATTCTGCTACAGGCTAATTCAAACAAAGATTCTACTGCTGTTGTCTGTACTGTAATAAAACATGGATTGAAAGATACCCGCGACCTGGTTCTGTCTCCCATTAAATGGAAGTGTAACGAATGGATTACTGCAGGAGGAGTTACTCTTGCAACAGGAGCCCTTATAGCATGGGGTGATCAGACGGTTTATGATTTCTCAAATACTCTGCATAATAATACTACTGATTTTTTAGGAAAAATAATTCAGCCAATGGGCAATTATTATCCTATCTCAGCTATTGCAGGTTTCTTTACCTATGGCCTTCTGGCAAAAGATAATTATTCCCTTGAAACATCTCTTATAGCCGCTGAAAGTATCTTCCTTTCAACCTGTATGGTCCAATCTGTTAAATACCTTGCAGGACGTGTCCGCCCTAACGATTTTGGTACTTCTAACCCTCATCAGTGGCAAGGCCCGTTTACCGGCGATTATTCTTTTTATTCAGGACATACTACTGCTGTTTTTTCAGTGGCTTCTGTTTTTGCCTACAGATATCGCGATGTTTCCTGGGTTCCCTTTTTATGTTATGGATTAGCTGCTTTAGGTGGAATGGAACGCATCTTCGATAACAGGCACTGGGCAAGTGATGTTTTACTGGGAGCTGCAATTGGAACAGCTAATGGGATTTTCTTATGTAAGTGCTGGGAAAAATCACCAATTAAATTTTTCCCGGTAGTTTCAACTGATCGAGCTCAGTTGTCTGTAATTATTCCAATAAATAAGTAAATTAGTGTTGAATATTCTAAATTAAGATTAATATGAAAAAATTACTCTTCAATTCACTTTTAATCTTTTGGTCTTTTGTTTCTTTTGGACAGGTTACAGGCGGATATAACTCAAATTTAGACAATCTGAAACAATTATCTATTGATGTTGAAAACAGAAATATTGTTGAAGGTGTATATGTTGATGGCTCCCCTTATCTTGAAAAGGAATACATAAAAGGGGTTTTTTATTTAAAAAACAGCAACCCTATTGAATCATTGATGAGGATTAATCTCTTCAAAAATAATTTTGAATTTGAAATTAATAAATCAGTACGTGTTGTTGATCCTCATTCTATTGATAGTGTAATTTGCAACAGTAATGTATTTCTTTATAAAACTTTTGAATATGAAGGGAAAACAGGAAGCAGGATTATTAAGAAACTATATACTTCTGGTAAAGCTTCTATTTACTCTTTTACTCAAATTGTCTTCAAAGATGCCGTTAAAGCTGAAGGTTATGTAGAACCTAAACCACCTACATTTCTTCGTTACGATCCAGTTACAATTATCGAAGCCAATGATATTATTTTCCCTTTAACAAATTTCAATAAGCTTTACAAAACTTTTCCTGATAAGGCTGCTGAATTAAAAAAGTTTATAAAGGAAAATAAAATAAACAGAAACGATATTAATGACCTGAAACTTTTAACTGCTTTTCTCGATAAAACTATTTGATATTATTTTCAATCTGAAAATGTATTTTTGCATCCTGAAGTTAAACAAAAACTCAAAGGGTGAAAATCGGTAATATAGAACTGGGAGAACTTCCTCTTTTCTTAGCTCCAATGGAAGATGTCACATATAAATCTTTTAGATATATGTGCAAGAAATACGGTGCAGACGTTATGTACACTGAATTTGTTTCCAGTGAAGCCCTTATCCGTGATGTTAAGAAGACTAAACAGAAGATGACCCTGTTTGATTTCGACCGCCCTGTTGCTATACAAATATTCGGACATAATATTGATTCAATGGTGGAAGCTGCTAAAGTAGCAGAAGAAGCCCGACCTGACTTCATTGATATTAACTTTGGTTGTCCGATGAAAAAGATAGTGGCAAAAGGCGCCGGAGCCGGTATGCTTCAGGATGTTCCCAAAATGATTGAAATGACTCGTAAAATTGTTGATGCTGTTAAGCTTCCGGTTACTGCTAAAACAAGATTGGGTTGGGATGATAAGTCTAAAATAATAGTCGATGTTGCAGAAAGGTTACAGGATACAGGAATTAAAGCCCTTGCAATTCATGGACGTACACGCAAACAGCTTTATACCGGAGAAGCTGACTGGTCACTTATAGGTGATGTTAAAAATAACCCAAAAATGTTTATTCCTATTATTGGCAACGGAGATATAAACGGCCCTGCAAAGGCAAGACAATTTCTCGATCAGACTGGTGTCGATGCTCTTATGATTGGAAGAGGTGCCATAGGTCGCCCATGGATATTCAGTGAAGTAAAACACTACCTGAAAACCGGCGAAGAGATGCCTTCTCCTTCTGTTCCTGAAGTTGTAAGAAATGTTAAAGACCAACTGGCTATTTCACTCGAATGGAAAGATGACGAAAAAAGGGCTATCCATGAAATGAGACGACATTTTGCCAAATATTTCCCAAATCTGCCTAACTTCAGAGATCTTAGGATTGAACTGCTAAGATCAGAATCATATCTCGACGTGCATAATATCCTGGATCGTATTGCTGAAACATACTCCGATGTTAAAATCGACTACTCCAATGTCGGTCTTAAATGATTTTCTAAGGTCGGAAGAGTATTTTTTTAGTTTCTGTTTTTCCCTCTGTCATTATCCTGAACAATAACAATCCTGGCTTAGCATTAATCGAATACAAATCTATTACTGAATTATCCCGACAAATTATTGATCTTATCATTTCACCCGTTTGAGTATATATTTCAACGTTAATCTCTTTCGAATTACAGTTATACTTCAGATTTAATTTACCCGCTGAAGGATTAGGGAATAATGATATGCCTGTATTGCTTACATTTATTTCTTCCTTAACGTCAACAATTGAATGGTCATCACTGAAAGGTGATCCGTTTATTAAAGCAGATGAAACCCAGTAATCAAAATTATTCGGATTGCCCGAAGGATACCTTAACGGTGTTGTTATAGAATAACCTTCTCCATCAGCAGCTACTGGCCAGGGCTCTACATCGTAAAACTGAAAATTCATTATTTCAGCCCCTTTTGGTGATGTAACTACTATTTTTTCTCCGGCATTGTTAAAGTTATTTTTATAATTCCCGGAAGGAACCATTCCATACCTTTCATAAAACCATTTAGGTTTTGATGCTACTACATAAAACTGCCTGGGAGCAAGAAAGAAATTATCTTCAAACTGATATTCTACTGACGATGAAAATTTCATCCCCGAAAGATCAATAGGTTTGTCACCTGTATTCTTAAACTCAATAAACTCAAAAGATTTGTCATCAATAGTATCTGAACCGATTATTGAGTCTGACGGATGATAATTTATTTCAGTTACTTTAAATTTTGAATAATCTTCATTGTCATTACTGAATGCAACTTCACTTAGTGCACTCCATGTGTTTCCAAGTAAAACCCTGCTTTTTACAACTGTTGTTCCATCAACCTGAATACTGCCTCCATTTTCAATTCTTCTTGCTGAAGAATTAAGATTGCCGCCTATCATCCTTGGATCTGATCCGTCAAGGGTATAATATATAACAGCTCCGTTTGAACCTGTTGAAAGTGATACACTGCTAACTTCACTGCTATTGTATTTGTCTTCAGTAAGAATTGATGATCCGTTTTTAAATATTGCCGGCCATACCAAAGGAAATAAATTACCTTCAATTAACTGATCTAACACTATGTCTGTTCTGTATGGAAAGAATTCATCATAAATCCTTTCTATTTCAGGAAGCCAGTAATCGTTCCTCGTATAAGGCCTCCCGCTGTTTTGATCCCCCCATCTTGCTGATTCAGCTATGATGGCAAGGTCGATTTGTTCTACCCTTTCAGCAAAGCGCTTTTGTGCTATTTCAGGGACAAATACTCCGTTATTGAAGAAATGCTTATAAACTCTGTCGGCTACCCTCATCCTGTATTCTTCATTTGAAGTTAGCTTATAGTGCAACCATTGCGGGTTGAAGGTATAATTGCTGGAAGGTGTTGCCATTTTAAGATTAACCCGGTCTTCATCTAATCCAATTCCCGGATTGGCATTATCTATCATCATGCTGTGCTCGGCATCATGGATAAAATATCTGAAACCAATGGTCTTATCGTCTCTCTTGTCTATTGCAAACATGTTATTGACACCACTGTTATTAGTGGAAAAAGATGAAACAGGAGAATCAAAATTACCTGTATAAAAGATTATAAGCATATAATCTATTAGATTATCAATATCAACCATTATTTCTTTTCCTTTAACAGGATATCCAAACTCATCTTTCCCTTCAAGGGCAAAATATTTTGCATTTGTTTCAAATCCTTTTTGTGTTGCCTTCCACAATCTTTCCCAAGCGTCAAGATTACCATCAGTTGCAATTACACCACTGTTTAATCCATCTTTCTTGACTACATCGTAATCATCCTTATCTCCTCCAAAATAGCTCTCTGCAAATCGTGCCTCAGCCCTTTCCTGCGTTTGAAACAGTCCCCAGTACATTCCATTGAGATATAAATGATAATATCGGCTTCTGGTATATGGCCTTCCCATATCGCGTTGAGTATCGCGTGAAAATACTTCTCTTACACATGTATTGCGAGGATCACCGTTGCTCCATGCATAATTCTGTTCACATCGCAAGTCAATCTTGTCAAATTCATCTACTCCTTCATTTTCAAATAAAGGGTATTTAAGCTTAGCAGCACCATATTCCTCCCTGAAAAAAAGCCTGAACCCATGCTTAGGATAATTATTATGCCTGCTCCAGCCTCCTCTTGTCCTTACTCCTGCATTTACATTAAAACCGTTTGAACCATCAGGATTTATTAATTCTACCGAACAAAAACGTTCCCATTCTTCACCATGATTCATGGAATTTACATATATACCCGATGAAGCTCCAAACATATCTTCAAACTCAGTAACTAAAGAAATTGAAGGAATGTCTTTAAGCGAATTCACCATTTGATTTTTATATTGTCCATTCTGAGTTACATCAGGATCCATATCCAAATCAACTGTCTGTCCGTTTACTTTATCTTTTGGCCAGCTGCCACCCGGATGGCTTTGTGTTATTACCTTATCTAAAAAGATATACGTTTGTGTTGTTGGCTTTGAAGCCTTTAATCCTTCTTTATATAATGAAGCCCTCACAATAAAACAAGGAGTTTTTGCCCGCCCGTTTGATAATGAAGGATCAATTGTTATTGTCTTTGATTTTCCCCCATCATAGGTAGTAGCTGATGTCTGGGGATTACTTCCGTCTATTGTATACTTAATCGTGTATTGCTGATCAGGAACAGTCATTTTCATACTAAAAGGGGAATTGTAAAAACCACCTTTATGACTGAATATTACTTTTACTGAATCGGAAACCTCAGGCTGCTTCTTTTCTGCAGCAATCTTTATATCAAAAAATAAATCAGAACTGGTTAAGCTGACATTGAAAACCATGATTGCCAGATGGTTTTCACCTTCAAGAAGATTAAGATCAGAAGCAGGAATCCTTACAGATTCTGTTTCTGTAAATTCATGTGTAGTAGGGGCAACTCCGTTATTTGAAACTAAACCCGGTGCATTTGACCTGATGGCTTCTTTTCCGTTAATCCAGATAATGAATCCATCATCATAATTAATTGTGAATGTTACATCATCCAGCAATCCAACGTTTTGTACATTAAAATTATTCTTTAGGTAAAGTGTTGTATAATTGTTTTGCATATCATTCAACTCCGTACCTCCTCCACCTATTTTATATCTGAATGGTGTGCCGCCAACACCCCAAGATGAAGGATTGTAACTTTTATTCATCCAGTTAGATGGTAAACCCGAGGCATCTTTCCCTTTCAGGAAGAAATAATATGAATTGAACCCAAATGATATCTGTGCATTTGAACAATTAATTCCTGCCCATATAAAGAGCATAATAATAGAAATCCTTTTCAGCATTAAACAAATCCCCCTTAATATAAAAAGTGCCCAAAATAATTAAAAAATAATAAAAAAGGCTGTGTTTGTTATTAAATGACAACTGAAATGTACATT
This sequence comes from Prolixibacteraceae bacterium, assembly GCA_017998095.1. The sequence continues at coordinate 13,888 of JAGODU010000078.1, forward strand.
TCCCCCAATTATTACAAATTCAAAGTATTATTGACTAAAAAATGTCATTCATTAGTTAAAAACTGCATTTCATCGAGATTTTCCTGCTATTCATTAAAAATATTTTTTTTTCGGTTTATAGTGTTGTAAATTTATTTTAGAAAACAGGTATAAATAGTATAGTAATATGGATCAAGGAGGATTTTATTCATCAGCAGAACTAATAACTGAAGATTCTGCAATTTTGCAATCAATGCAATCGATCCGAACTCCAAGAGTTCTTCTTTATAAGCAAAAAAGAATTGTTTATATTGATTTCTCTGACCTTAAAAAACCCGAAGAAATTTTTGAACTGATGGACAAAGCCGCAAAGTTCATAAGTAAAAATCTTCCCAAAAGCGTTTTAACATTGACAAATCTTTCCGGTATGTATTTCAACCGCGATATTTACAACCATTTTGTCAATTATGTGAAGCTGAATAACCCCTATGTAAAATGTTCCGCCGTATTTGGTATTAACGGACTTATGCAAATCTTTTATAATGCTTTCGTTGCATTGACCGGTCGTGACGTTAAGGCATTTTCAACCGAATTTGAAGCAAGAGAATATCTTGCTGAAAAATAGTCTCCTCTTAAATAATCCCTTGAAGCTGATAATCATTATCAGCTTTTTTTTTGCAAAAAAAACAGCGAACTAATGTCCGCTGTTTGAGAAATAATTCCGGATTGATTGGAAACGCATTGGTATACGTTTCATAACACTAAAATAATCTCATTCTTTTATTCTGCAATGGTTTTGTTATTTTTCTTTTCAAGAAGTTATTATTTTTTTTTAACCCTTATCCTTTTTTATTAAAATATGTTCTAATAATCAGATAAATAACTTAAGGGAAATTCTTGTTTACTTTTTATTAATTTTACTGCAAATTTCATATCTATGAAAATAATCAAATTCCTTGTTTCCACCGTTGTGTTGTTATTCACAGGACTTATCATTTATGCCGGTAACATTAAAATATACGATGATATTGAGCTTATTGAAATCTCTGAAGGTTTTTATATACACAAGGCTCTTTATGCTTTCCCGGGTACTAATGCAAAATTTCCTTCTAATGGTATTATTGTTATTAAAAATGGAAAAGCATTAATGATTGATACCCCGGTTACTCTTGAGCAAACAGAAATTATTTGTAACTATCTTAAAGATTCAATGAATGTTGAAGTTGAATTTTTTATTGGAGGACATTCTCATTCCGATTGTATTGGGGGCATGAATTATTTTAAAAATTCTTCAACCAAAACCATCTTAAATGTAAGAACTAAAAATATTTGTCTTGAAAAAGGATTACCTCTGCCTGATATTACTTATGACTCACTTTATATTATCGATTTTCATGGTATTAAAGCTGAATGTCATTATTTTGGAGCAGGTCATACTGTCGACAATACTGTAGTTTTCTTTCCCGAATCTAAAATTCTCTTTGGGGATTGCCTAATTAAAAGCCTGGATTCACAAAATCTCGGAAATCTTCAGGAAGCTGTTGTCTGCGAATGGATACCAACGATCGAAAAAATAATCTCAACTCTTGGTCCGATAAAATACGTCATCCCCGGTCATGGTGATTATGGAAGCGATGAATTACTTAAACATACAATCAAGCTAGTTGAGCAATTCAAATGAGACTCTGCTTTTCTGCTAATGAATCAATACTTCTTATTTTGAATACTCTCTTAATTTTCTGTACCTGAAATATTTATATAAAAAATATACTACAAATAGAGTTGCAAAAGTAGGCCACAGAATATCTTTTATCAATTCAACAACCTGGCTTAATGAAACTATCTGAAACCTGAATTTTAAAATATATTCAATCACAAATATGATGAGAAATGCTATCAACATTCCTTTTATAACTTCCAGAATTAATTTCTTCATTTTAATTTTTTTAAATAGATAATTTACTTAACAGATGCGGTATAAATATTATTAGACCAATAAGAGCTGATACTATTGCTGATAATAAAACTCCTGCAGCTGCAAGATCTTTAGACTTGCCTATTTTATCAATCCTTTCCGTAGAAAAGGCATCTCCAAGATTTTCTACTGCTGAATTAAATATTTCAGCAACAAAAACAAAACCTATAGCAAATATTATGAACAACCATTCAGGAGCAGAAAGATTAAACCAAATACCTGCAATTATTACAAGAATGGTTATTGCCAGATGTATCCATGAGTTATGCTCCTCTTTGAATAGATGACCTATCCCTTTGAATGCATATCTGAAACTGATAAGCCTTGCTTTAAATGAAAACGATTTATTCTTTTTCTCCATTGCTGATTTTTAAAACCGAAAGTTATATAAACTAATTGACCTCTCAAAGTTTGAATTTTGACTTCAATATTTCAGCTTTTAAGAACTTATTTTTAAAGCACCCTGACCGTACATCAACCGTACCTCATTCGTACCTCATTCGACCAAAAGACTATTTATTATTGCCTTTTTTCGAATAAGGTACGGTTGAGGTAAGAGGAATGTTATTAATGCTTATTTGCATAAAATTACTGTGCAACAAAAAAAGGGTTGCCGGATAACCCGACAACCCTTGAAGGTTGATTTATATAATGATCATAAGCTATTTACAAAGATGCTATTGTTTCAATTAACACTACACCCGTTGCTCCTCTTGCTCCATATATCGATGCTGCTGCATCTTTAAGAAAATTAATGCTCTTTACATCACAGGGCGAAATATCTCCAATATAATCTGTCACTACTCCGTCAACTACATATAAAGCACAGTTGCTTAGTGTAAGCGATGTTATTCCTCTTATTATTACTTCCTGTTCAGTCCCCGGCATATTGCTGTCTCTGCTTATTCTTACTCCGGGACACCTTCCGCTTATAAGATCGAAGATATTTGAATAAGAGCAGAAGTCTACATCATTATTCGTTAACATTGAGTAAGCATGTGTGGCATTTTCTTTTGAGATATATCCGTAACCTACTGCAAGTTTTACGTTTTCAGGCGACTGAAGGAATTCCATCTTTACATTAACTGTGTCAGTTTCCGGTTTTACTCTTTTTCTTGCTTTTTGAAACACTTTACCTTCAAATACTAATACATCCTTATCGTGGCAAACTATAGAATAGTTTCCCAATGAATCACTTATTGCTTTGGTTCCGGCTTTCTTTGCTGTTACCATCACGTTCGATACAGTTAAGTTGTCGAACAGGGTCACTTTCCCGTAGACTACATTGGTCTGTGAAAATATTGCGTTTGAAAGTGCAATCCCGATTATTAAAAATATTATTGTTCTCATGGCTTTATGTTTTATCTTTTTTTATTTATTCGGGGAATTTCTTTCCGGATAATTATCTTCCCCAATCTATTCTAATGACAAGCATATAATGTTTTTCCCCTATTATTTATTTAATTCTAAAAAAAAAGTAGGGTAAAATTATTTCCTGTCGGATATAGGTTAAAACTGATTGCTGAAGGTTAAAATTTGAAATTATGAAGACACAAAATTTAGGAATTGTAATGATTTTGGCAATTGGATTGTTTTCCTGCCAGAGTGATGATGTGATAACCAGTCTGACTGGTGATGATGTTCTTAATACGAAATCGGCAACATTGGCTTCTACTGATGTTGCTGCTGAATGTATTTTAGGTGATGTTGATCTGGAAGCCGATTATTATACTTATGCACAAAAAGTGTTAAAACAAGTTGCTAAGTTAACAGACAATTCCCGTAAAATAACCAATTCTCATTTCATGGATAAATTTTATTCAGGCGACGGCCCGATGATTTCTATAGACACTGCTGAAACCGGTTATCCAATAATAATTTCAATTGATTATGGAGATACTACTGTTACAAAACATGGCAAGGTGCTTAGTGGTACAATTATCCTTGAAATTTCAGGTGATAAAAATACTGACGGAGCAACAAGAAAAGTTACTTATGAAAATTTCTTTGTTGATTCAGTTAGTCTCACAGGTTCTAAATCTGAAATTTTTAATTTTACTGCTGACTCAATTCTTGTAATTACATCTTCAGGGAATATTGTTCTTACCCTTCCTGATGGAAGTACAATAACTGCCGCTACTGAAAAACAACGTACATGGATTGAAGGCGACGATACTCCGTTTGAACATGATGATGACATTTTACAAGTAACAGGAAAAACTGAATTTACCACTTCTGAAGGCGAAAGCTTTGTTAAAGAAACTTTAATCCCATTATTAAGAACAGGCGATTGCCACAACTTTGTTCAGGGTACAGTCAGATATGTTCAGGATGGAGCAGAAATAGCAGTCCTTGATTATGGTGATGGCGAATGTGACGAAGTTGCAACTTTAACTACTGCTGACGGCGAAACTATTGAAATCGAACTCAGAGGCAGTAAATTACATGGCCAAAATGGCAATTACAATGCTGAAAATAATGGTAAAGGAAAGGGTAAAGGCAAAGGAAATGGTAAAGGTTAGATCAGAAATTTGCATTTATTTTCATATTGATTTTTAGTGTCCCTTTAAAAAGAGAGCTGATATCATACAGCTCTCTTTTATAAAAGGGAAAGTTCATTAAAATTTTTTATATGCTATAGTGCCGGAATAATTATTGGAATCTGACTTTTAATATTTAAAGTATTATAGTTATTCCAGACAAAACACTAAAGAAATGCTTTTTCCTGAAACAGGAATT
>JAGODU010000303.1 GCA_017998095.1 Prolixibacteraceae bacterium
GAATATACGTAATGTTGTTGTCAGATTTTTTAAAGACACTTTGTTTTCAGAACGCAGATATCAATGCTTTGTAGAAAGGATGTTGTAAAAAAGTGCTTTGGGCAACAGGCCGACAACACTTGACCAATATGTTAACGACAAAGTTACTTTTATCAAAATGGATCTGGAAGGTTGGGAATTAAAAGCCATGCAGGGGGCAAAGAAACATATTATAGAGGACAAACCCAAACTTGCCATTGCTGTATATCACAATGCTTCCGATTTCTGGCAGGTCTTCGAATACGTTACGAGCCTTCGCAGAGATTACAGAGTATTTTTACGCCACTACACAGAAGGCTGGAGTGAAACGGTGATGTATTGTGTACCCTAAACATTTTGAATAAAGATGTTAAAAAAATCTTTTCTAGAGGTATTTTGATAAATGGACATTGACCAATTAAACCAAAATATCGATGTCAGCATTATTGTAGCCGTATATTTCAATGCCAAATCGTTAGAGATTTTATTTAATAGAATTAAACAAAATGTCATTGGAAAAAATCCAGACCGAACATTTGAAATAATTTTCATCGATGATGGTTCTAAAGACAAATCACTGGAAGTCCTGTTAAATTTGCAAAGAGCTTATCCGGAATATATAAAAATTATTAAATTTACGCGTAATTTTGGACAGGTTCCTGCGATAACAGCTGGCCTCAGGAAGGCTCAGGGCAAATTAATTATAAGCATAGATGCAGATCTTCAGGATCCGCCTGAACTAATGAACGAAATGATAGTCGCTCATTTTGCAGAAGGTTTTGAGATAGCCATTGGTATTCGTCAGGAACGGAAAGAATCATTGTATAGGAGAGCAGGCTCCAGTATCTGGTACAAAATATTAAGAAAACTGACTTTTCCGGAATTTCCAGAAAAGGGATTTAATTATTGGGGAATCAGCGCAAAGGTTAAAGATAGGGTCTTGATGGATATTAGTAACGGAACACAACTATCTAATGTTTTAATTGTCTGGACTGGTTTTCCAATAAAAAATCTTCCCTATACAAGACAAAACAGAATGCACGGCAAATCAAAATTTGGCCTTCTAAAGAAGATACAAGCTATGTTTGACAGTTTGGTTTCCTTTTCATTTTTCCCGATTAGAGCCATGACGGTGCTGGGTTTCATTATCTCTTTTTTTGGTTTTGCCTATGCAGCCTTAATTTTCTTCAGTAAATTATTGGGACATCCGTTCCCTTATAAAGGGTGGGTACCCATGATGATTCTGATCCTGGTTCTGTCAGGTTTCCAAATGTTGATGATAGGCATCATGGGTGAATATTTATGGCGAACCCTTGATATTGCCCGAAAGAGAAGCACTTATGTTATTGAAAAAATATTTGAATGATTAGAAATACTTCCAAAGAATTCTATGAAGAAAAAAATCGTTAAACAAAAAACAGAAAAGATAATTAGAAGAAACATAGTTTCAAATCCTGAATGGACAAAATTTTCCTGGCGTTCTTTTCCCATCAAACAACAACCCGTCTGGCCGGATAAAGCAATTTGTGAAGATGTATTCAAGAACCTATCCTCTTTACCGGCACTGGTTTTTGCCGGTGAAACCAGGATGCTGAAACAAGATCTGGCGGAAGCAATGGAAGGAAAGGCTTTTGTCCTGCAGGCAGGCGATTGTGCCGAAGATTTCTCTCGATGTAACGGGCCACGCATCCATGATCTTCTGAAGGTCATCCTGAAGATGTCGATCATCATCGCCTATGCTGGAGAAAAGAGGGTGATAAAAATTGGTCGGATTGCCGGTCAGTATGCCAAACCGCGTTCCTCAGCCATTGAGAAAATCGGGAATCTGGAGATTCCCAGCTATCGAGGTGATATGGTTAATAGTCCGGAACCGACCATGGAAGCAAGAATTCCTGATCCGCGCCGGATTTTAGAGGGATATTTTCGGGCTGCCGCTACTTTGAATCTTGTAAGGGCATTTACCAAAGGTGGATATGCCGCGCTAGACAAAATCCGTTCCTGGTCCGATGCCAGTTTTGGCTCTTTTCCCGCCAGTCGAAAATATGATGAGCTGGTTAATGGGATAAAAAAAGCAATCAATTTCACCTCAGCAATGGGCATAGACATAAAAACGCCTCAGTTCAATGAAATAACGATGTTTACGTCTCACGAAGCTCTCCTGCTTGAATACGAAGAAGCCCTAACGCGTATCGATACCACTACAGGCGATTGGTACGACACAAGCGCGCATATGCTCTGGATCGGCGATCGCACCCGCCAACCAGATGGCGCTCATGTGGAATTTCTGCGTGGTGTGGGCAACCCTGTGGGAATAAAAATCGGGCCAGATTATAAAATTAATGAAATCAAAAAACTGATACAAAAACTAAATCCTTCCAATGAGCCGGGACGCCTGACGCTTATCACCCGTTTCGGTGCGCAGAAAATAAAATCCCTGCTGCCCGCTTTGATCAAGGAAATCCAAAGAGAAGGATTCAAGGTTGTATGGTTATGCGATCCGATGCATGGCAACACTTATACAAACAAACATTTGCAAAAGACCAGAAAATACGAAGATATCCTTGATGAAATAAAATGTTTCTGGCAAATGCATGAGGCGATGGCGACAACAGCCGGAGGCGTTCATTTGGAATTGACCGGCGATAATGTCACGGAATGCATCGGTGGCAATCGGAAATTGCGCGACAAAGACTTGAAGCTGAATTACCAGACAAATTGCGATCCGCGCCTGAACGCCGAACAGGCGGTGGAACTGGCTTTTGAAATTGCTGAAATTCTTCGTATCCGTACCTGAGGCCGCTTATCAATGAGTCAAATTCTAAACTATACGATGATAGATGGAATCAAGTGTTTCAGTCCGGAGGTGGCGAATGATTCCGCCGATTTTCCGGAAAACGGATTCGATGTAAATGATAATAAAGTATGGGAGCAAAATTTTTTCTGGTCCAGTTCCAGAAACAGGCTTTTCAAAAGGATTGTTTACAATAATCTGAACCCAACCGGGAAAACAAAGTATCTGGAAATAGGTTGTGCAACAGGAGATTTCATTCAGCAAATTATCGGAAATGAAAATCTGGAAATTACCGGATCAGAAATTTATTTAAAAGCTCTGATAAAGATTCAAAAGTATTTTCCCAGTGTTAATTTCATACAGTACGACGTTACAAAAGGGATTATCGGAGAGCAGTTCGACATCATAGCCGCATTTGATGTTATCGAACATATTGACAATGATGTTGAAGCTATATCAAATATTAATAAGATGCTTCGTCAGGGAGGCAGTTTAATAATTAGTGTCCCACAACATAAGTTTCTCTGGGGCAAACTTGATGAAATATTGAAACATAAACGCAGGTACACAAGAAATGATTTGGTAACCAAGCTCAAAGAAAACGGATTTGATATCATTTATACCACATCTTTTCTTTTTGTCCTATTTCCCTTGATGGTGATTTCCCGGATTTTGGATAAGGGTGGCCATCCGGCCAATTTCGACACACAAGACAGTATGGCTCTTGAAAAACGTGTCAAATTTACCAATGCACTCAATTGGATTTTTGATCTTTGCATGCGAGTTGATGAATTTCTCATTCGGATAGGAATATCACTTCCTTTTGGTGGTACTTTAGTAATTATAGCTCAGAAGCGTTAATGTAATATCATTGGGTCAAAGGGAACGTTCTGTTTAATAGACAAGAAAAATTTACATCAAACTTACTTTATTATTAAAAGGTTTTTAATGAATGAATAAACTTCAAAAAATTGACACGATATCTATAATAATTATTGCCGGATTTTCTTTTGCTGTTTTTTACCATTATATTTTGGGTACGTATTTAGGTTTAACATATCCTTACGATACATTT
>JAGODU010000304.1 GCA_017998095.1 Prolixibacteraceae bacterium
TTGAATACCAATTTCATTATTTTTAATATTGTTTCTTTCAATGTAACCATTTGTGCTTTCGTATAAGGATATGCCTATATCGTACCCTTGAATAGTATTATTGATTAAGCTATATTTATCAATAGAATTGAGCTGAATTGCTTCTAAACTGTTTTCTCCACTAAATGTACAATAATTAATTTCAGTAGACACTCCCGATCCCTTTGAATAAGAGCTTACATATGCTTTGTCAAACTGAGAGTTTGTTACAGACAAACATGCATTTTTTTGATAAATGGCACTATTTTTAAAATTCCCTTCATTTATACTGACATCGGTATTACATATTAAGTCAGCGTTTTTAAACTCAATTTTATTCAAAGAAACTGTTCCTGAGGCGCTTATCTCCAGACCGTCCCATTTTTTGTTATCACTGCTAAATGAAACATTACTTCCTATATTAACGCTTCCATTTGCAATAATACGGCTACCTGAAACATTTCCAAGAGTCTGATTGTTACCTTCAATCCTGCAATTATTAGCAATGCTAAGGCTTGCTTGTGAGTTAGTTATCAATCGGCTACCATTACCAAGAATAAGTGAGCTGTTCTCATTCATAATAAAACTATCATCGACTTCTACAGACAAACTGTCATCAATAATTAATGAATAGTTTGATGGAATTGTAATTGATGATGTGCGTATAGTTTGATCTAAGTTAACATTCACAATATCTGAATTGTTTGATTCTTCACCATTACTTTTAACTGCAGTTATTTTAAATGAACTTCTTCTTGGTAAATAGATCTGATTAGGAGTTGAATTATATGGAATAGTAATATAAAGGCTTGTATTTGTAGTAGAAGTCAATAGTGTCCAGGTAGAACTGCTTGTCTTGTAATAGACATTATAATGACTGAACCCAGGCTGTAATTCAGTAGAAGGATGATTGGCTTGATACCAGTTAATTCCATAAGAAACACCTTGATTTGATACTTTTAAACCCATTGGTCTGCCAAGCGGAGCATCCTGAGGATTTGTAAACCGGACTCTAAAACTGACCGCTCCATTAACTGGATTTTCACTTAATATTTCAATTGAAAAGTTTGTATTACCTGACCAATTTGTATCTATACCAGGATTGGACCATTTTGATAACACTTTATTTAAATTTAAACTAAAACCATCATAGGTATCTCCAAAAGCATTACCTAAGCGATGTCTTTCGGCATTATTAATATTTGTTGTATAATACCAGGGTGCATTATCTACAGGAGAATACATGGCATAATAGCGTTCCCATTTACCAGTACTTTCATTTAACATCATACCACAGTAATCTCTTTCATCATAGCCTTTTATATTGGGTTCACCTTTAGTAATCCGCAAAGCAGCCTTAGAAGATATACGAAAATTTGGAGATAAATTGTTATGAAAAGTGTATCTTCCGTCAGCAGAGAGCAAATTAATATAGCCATCATAATTTCCTGAATTTGGATTTGCATAATAATCTGGATTGCCATCTCTTGGCTCAGGTCTTTGAACAGGATTATAAATCTCACTGGATTCTATATGTCCGCTATCGACTGCTCTGTATATATACAAGCCTTTTCCCCATGCCCTGTCATACATAGTTTGTTTCTGTCTGTTTTCAATAATGTAATGTTTGCCAGGTGTATTGGTTGGAATTTTTACAGCCATTCCTGTTGACATATAATCGCTTAAGGTTACTGTCTGATCTGAATCTACATCTATATAAGATATCCATGCTAATCGTTCTCTCTCCCAAGCGTTCATTCCAACTAAATTTTGTCCATACCCAACCTGATTTCCGCTCAGAGAACTCAATCCTACCAGTCTGCCATTATGAGATCCTATACCATTCCCAGGGAATAAATAATGAGATATCTCGTGCATACAGACACCCTGAATATAGTCAAAACCTGATGCAAATCCACCCTGAAATGAACCCCTGTTGTTTGCACTTATATTTGTTTGAGATCCATTTATCATCACAACATCATTTGATACAAAAGGCGGGGTACCTGTTCTTCCAGTGTAATATATAGAACTGTTATAATCTTTTAAAGCTGACCTGAAAACAATCCAAAGATAGTCAATTTTTCCATCGGGTTCATTAATATGTTGGTATTGTGAGTTTTGTTTCCAGTTATCATATTGACTAAAATCAATTACATTATCTAGTTGCTGTAAAGCATATAAACCAGCGTTACTCTCAGAAGTAAAATTAAAATTAGCTGGCAAGGTATATCTGAACACATCTCCAATAATCTGAAATATGCCATTAGACATTTCATAAGTATAGCGGGAAATATTATTGGAAATCCATTGTGTTTGTGATGGCTGACTGTTCAAAAAGGTATATTCAGGGTTGGGTTCTCCGTTTGGTGGCCAAATAGTTGAGTTTGGGTAAAAGTTCTCACCTTCTTTATCAATAAGGATAACACACGCCCTAATAATCCCCTGAGAAGTAATAGAACTACCTCCTGTTTGAATTAATGTTTGAGGTAGTTCAGGTAATGTATAAATATCAAACTGATTGGTATCTGTGCTAGAAAAAGCACTACTAAAGATCCCTAACATAATTAGCATGATTGTGACATAAGTATATCTTATTTTTTCTCCCTATTTAATTAATAACATTTTTTTTGTTGTTTGTTGTTTATCAGTTTTAACATGAATAAAATAGATGCCTGATGCGACAGGTCTTCCCTTTGTATCCATAGTATTCCAGTTAAAAGACCCTGAATCTGAAATAGATTTTTGATGTACCAACTGCCCTTTACAATTAAAGATTTCAATTTTTGAGTGAGAACTATTTTTAGGTAGTTTGTAGCTGATCTGAACATTGGATCGAACAGGATTGGGATAAGAGCTAATCTCTATCTCATTGATTTTAATAGGGGTAGTATCTTCAGAAGCGGTAGTATTGCCATAATGAACATTATTAATAATACAGCCTTCAAGATTTACAACAGCCCATTCATTAGCGAGCATAATCATTCCAAACCCTCTTGCCCAAATACAATCCATGACAACATCTGGCCAATTTAAATGAAAATATTTATAAGCTTTATATTCTGTCAGGGTGCCGAAATATTCAATAAATCCCTGCCCAAGTAAATAACATTGAAAGGAGGTAAACGGTCCTCCACCGCCTACATTGTAGATTGTGTGATATACAGTTAAAGCATTCTCATAATTTGTTTCTGTTATTTCGAAGTCTTCATCTAACAGATAATCAGTTTCCTGGTTTTCATCACTATCCAGGCTATCCCATAGAACAGTAGTATTATCAATATTTCTTATCAGAACGGGATATGTCAATAATGCACCTTCTACCCTATAAAATTTCTGATTATCAATGCAAACTGAATCAGTTATCATTCTTCCTAAAAATATTGAGTTAGGGAATTGAGGGTCATCCCAGTTAACTTCATACCACCATTTGTTACCGACATGGAGGGGATTGAAAGAATTTGCTTCCGGATCTTCAAGCACTTTTTGGTAATATAATGCCTTTTGTTCCGGACTTAACTGAACTTCTTTCCCTTTCAGGAAATCTGCTATACCAAATATACTGGTTACAACTACCAGTATACTGGTGATTAAAAACACTTTTTTCATTTTTCCTCATTTCCTTATTGGTTTAGCTTGATATTAAAATGTCCATTACATGTTTTTAACTATGCTGCTATTCCAACAAGTGCATAAAGAACTTACAGAGTAATAGACCATTAAGTTTTTTCATAGCTCCTCCTTTATATTTTTAATATATAATGAAGTTTTTGTATTATAATACCCGCTAATCTCTTAAAGAGCATATAATTCCTCTTGAAAACATATCTCAACCACATTGTTTCATGACTACTT
>JAGODU010000079.1 GCA_017998095.1 Prolixibacteraceae bacterium
CTTCTACAGGAAATAATTTCAAAAGGTTTCCCAGATCCAGAACACCTTTAAGGGCAGCATCAATATTCGGGTCTTTTATAACAGATTTCACTTTTGCATGCATTGCAATAGGATTACCGGCCATATTGATATTAAGCTTTTTAACACCAATCTCAAGATTATCGAAGTTACCTTCAGGCTTAAATACATAAGCAGAAGCCTCATTAATCTTTAGTTCATCCGGAAGTCCGGGATATTTCACAGTTCCGTTTTCAATATTGAAAGCAATATTGATAAGAGGAGTAATTTCTTTATAATAAACCCCTTTAATAATACCATTGAAGTTAATTCGTCCTTTAGCTTCAGCCTTTTCAACAGTTTTTTTATAATCTTCGGGTATCATTTTAAACAATGTATTCAAACCAATCTCAGGAATATCGAATTTCATGTCGAATATCATTGAATCGCGCGGATAGGCAAAGCTGCCTTCAATGTTTAATGGCATTGAGTTAATCTCGGACTTTTGAGAATCAAAAATAAATTTAATACTATCGAGATAAGCAAGCAGTGATGTTTTAAGAGAAAACGGGGCTTCCTTGATAAAGTTTGAGCCATCCATAGTAAAATTCATGGAAGGAGAATTGATGTCCAGATCAAGAACAGTTTCCATACCTTTCAGTTCTCCTGAAAGATTCAGGTTGGCGTTAAGAATTGAATAAGTAAAATCACTTCTGCGGTTATCGAAAATAAAGCTAAGGTCGTTCATTTTAATATCGCGAAGGAGGAATTTTGAAGGTTCACTTACAGCTGCAGTCTTTTCAGCATTCGTAGTCGGTATATTTTCAGAAGCTGCCGGTTTACTTATTTTCCAGTTCGACTTTCCTTCTTTGGTTCTCAGCATATTAATCTTTGAGCCGTCGGTATAAATTTCTTTGATAAGAATACCATCGTCCTTAAGTAATGATGAAAGGTCTATTTGGGCAGATATTTCTTTAATTGAAACAAGAGTATCATTGGCAAAAACGTCCTTGCCAACAATTGCCAATCCCTTAAAGGTAGCAGTAAAATCGGGGAATGACTGAAACAAGGTAAGGGAAAACCTGTCGTATGAAATTGTAGCATCGACTTTTGAATTTATTGTTTGAAGGGCATAGTCTTTAATCTTGTTTTTATAGATAACAGGAAGTAAGATAATTCCGACAACAAGTAACAGGAGGATAAGGGATAAGGCAGTCAGGACTTTTTTCATAGCTAAATAATTATATTCTAATTTTCTATTAAAACCTGTTAAGGTTAATGAAATAAAATTACTTATTTTTCTTTAATCAACATCAACCTTAGCATATCCAAAGCAGTAAGACTTGCCCTGATTATAGTTCTGTCTCTGGCATTTACAAAATTAAAGACAGCTGCTTTTGTTTCATCAGGACCGGATACAGCAATCCAGACCATGCCAACAGGTTTTTCTTCTGTCCCCCCATCCGGTCCTGCCACTCCGGAAGTAGCTATTCCATATTCTGAGTTCATTGCAATCTTTACATTTTCGGCCATTTGGCGCACAACTGATTCGCTGACTGCACCATAAGTGCTGATTGATGATTCACTTACCCCCAGAATATTTATTTTAGCTTCATTGGAGTAAGCAACTACTGAACCTTTAAACCACTTAGAACTTCCGGGAATAGAAGTAATTAAATGAGAAATGTAACCCCCTGTACAACTTTCAGCAACAGATAGTTTAAGTTTTCTTTCACGCAAAAGTCTTCCGGTTACCTCAGCAATTGTATCATCACCATAACCATAAATAGCTTCAGGAATTATCTCATTAAGTTTTTTTACCTGATCATCCACTTCAGCCTGAAGCTGAACTTCGTTATCTCCAAAAGCAGAAAGACGAAGACGTATCAATCCGGGACTTGGCAAATAAGCAAGGTTAATATGAGCCGGTAAATTATCTTCCCAATCTTCAAGCATATTTGAAAGCTTTGATTCTGCAATTCCTATCGTTTGAATGGTTTTATGTACTATACTCTCATGGACACTAAACTTTTTGAGTCTTGGTATAACATGATCAGTCATCAGCTGTTTCATTTCAAAAGGAACACCCGGCATAGAAACATAGATTATTCCATCCTTTTCAAACCACATGCCCGGAGCTGTACCTACAGGATTAGAAAGCACATCACAACATTCAGGAACCATTGCCTGTTCCTTGTTTAACTCAATAATATTAAGATTTCTTATTTTGAAGTAACTTACTATATGATTTAATGTTGCTTCGTTTAATACAAGCTGCGTATTAAAGTAATTCACCAGAACACTTTTTGTCCTGTCATCTTTTGTAGGACCTAAGCCACCTGTTATTAAAACAATACCTGCCCTTTTTGAAGCATTGTTCAAAGCTTCGACCAGATGTTCAGGTTCATCAGAAATTGAAGTAATCTGGGCTATTTTAAGTCCAATACTGTTTAACTCAACTGCCATCCAGGCTGAGTTGGTATCTACTATTTGTCCGATAAGAATTTCATCGCCTATTGTGATTATCTCTACTTTCATAAGCTTGATTCGATTTTGTTAATTCGCTGTAATAATGTTGGGTGTGAATAATGGAAAAAAACATATAATGGATGTGGAGTAAGATTACTTAGATTCTTTGAAGTAAGTTTCTTTAATCCTGAAATAAGGTTCTCCCCCATTCCATATTTAACAGCAAAATCATCTGCCTGATATTCATGTCTTCTTGAAAAAATATTCATGCCTATACCAATAAAGAATGATACAGGTGAGTATAAAATTCCAAAAGCAATTAGTCCTAAGTGAAACTTTGGTTCGTCAACACCAAGTGCTTTTGAAAGATCGGGGTTTGATATCAAAAGTGAAAAAATAAAGAACATTATTCCCGTTTGAATAATGCCGGACAATAGGCCTGATATGTTATGCTTTTTCTTGTAGTGACCAATTTCATGAGCTAGAACTGCAACAATTTCATTTGTTGTCAGGTCGTTGATCAAAGTATCATAAAGGACTATCCTTTTTTTGGGACCTAAACCTGTGAAATATGCATTTGCTTTGGTTGAGCGCTTTGAACCATCGATTACAAATATGTTTTTAAGTTTAAACCCTGCTTTTGTTGCAAAACCTGAGATTGCATCCTTGAGTTCACCTTCTTCAAGTGGTGTTTGTTTATTGAATATAGGAACTATCAGAGAGGAATAAAACAAGCTGATAAAAATTGAGATAATAGTCATCAGTCCCCATGCCCAGAGCCAGAAATAAACGCCTGTTTTTGTCCAGATAAATATAATCAGGGAAAGAACACCACCTCCCAAAATTGCAGTTAAAAGCAATCCTTTTAGTTTATCGAGGATGAAAGTTTTTGGAGTTGTCTTATTAAAGCCAAATTTCTCTTCAATAACAAAAGTATCATAAACTGAAAAGGGAGTATTCAGGATATCAGAAGCAAGTCCGATTATGCCAAAAAATATGAGGGATGAGATTATAATATTTTCTGATATATCAAGAGACCAATTGCTAACAAGGGCAAATCCCTTAAATATCAACATTAGTAATATCAACAAAAAGGAAAAAGATGAAGTTAAAGCTTCGAATCTGTAATTTACTTTTTTATATGATTGGGATTTTACGTATTCTTCACTACTGAATATTCCTTTTAGCTTTTCAGGAATAGTATCGCTCCATCGGGTTGTATTAAGATAATCGAGTAATCTTTCAAATAAAAAATCAAAAACAATAATCCCGATTATTAAATAGAAAATTA
Source organism: Prolixibacteraceae bacterium (assembly GCA_017998095.1). Next base: position 3,758 of record JAGODU010000079.1, read on the forward strand.
TTTGAGTCATACTTATTAAGATAAGCTGTAAAAATACATAACATTAACCCAAAAAATGGCAAAATATTAGCTTTTTGGTTTATTGTTATGTATCTTTTAAAAAAATTAAAAATTATTTAAAAAAATATATTAAACAAGTAGGGTAAAACGTTTGTTAAGTGTATTAAGTTCAGTTAAGTCAGAGAAGATAGTATGTCAGAAGAGATGAAAAAAATCAATAAAATAAGAGCTAAGTCTGATACATTCAAGATTGAGGAAGCAATTCCAAAGAATCATTTGAATGTTTACTTATCTTTTATCAGTATTATCTCAGTTTCAAAAGAGATAAATCTGCATGATATTCAATTGGATATTGAAAACAGTGACATGGAAAACCTCAAGTTTTCTAATTGGTTCAGCTGGAATTAAAAGAATTATATTTACTCCTTAGAATTTTATAGTCGAACAGGCAGGGGATGTTATCTCCTGCTTTTTATTTTTATATATAACGACAATTATTTAGGAACGACGGTCTGGTAGAAAAAGTTTTGAGATTCCTCACTTCGTTCGGAATGACCCGCAGCCTGTAAATTAAAGAGGAAGGGAAAGGGCAGCGAAGCCGCCCTTTCCCTTCCCGTACCCCAAAAAAGCGACAGTCATTCCGAACGAAACGTAGTGCAGTGAGGAATCTACTTGCATTGCAAGCTATATTGCTGAGAATTAATAATCTGTCTTTTTCTCTTTTATCCTCAAGAATATTTTAAGCACTTCACTAAAGATCAGAGGAACCAACCCTAACGCTATTGCCATAAACCACCCTGCTGTATCAAGCATTTGAAGGCCGAAAGCTGAACGCATAAATGGAATTTCAATAACTACAAGCTGAAGTAATATTCCAATAAAAATTGAACCTATAAGTACCTTATTTGAGAAGATGCCAACTTTAAATATTGATTTCAAATTGCTCCTTACAGCAAATGAAAAGAAGAGCTGACTGGCAATAAGAACCATAAAAGCCATCGTCCTTGCATATTCAACTGTCTCAACAGGAACACCCTTATCGAAAGGAGAATATCCATGTTCGAAGTATCCAAACCAGAATGCAAATATTGTCAGCAAACCTATAAGCAATCCACCAACAACTGCCCTGCTCCCTGCTCCATGTGAAAAGAAGCTTTCTTTAGGGTTACGTGGTTTTTCCTTCATAACATCCGGATCTCCGGGATCCATACCAAGAGCTATTGCCGGAAGAGAGTCAGTTAGTAAGTTAATCCATAAAAGCTGTGTAGCAATTAGTGGAGCTTCCCAACCAACTATCAGTGCACCAAACATTGCAATTACTTCCCCAAGATTACATGTAAGCAGGAATATTACTGATTTTTTAATATTGTTGTATATGTTCCTGCCCTGCTCTATTGCTGAAATTATTGTTGAAAAGTTATCATCAGTCAATATCATATCTGAAGCCCCTTTGGCAACATCAGTTCCTGTAATACCCATAGCTACACCAATATCTGCAGCGTTTAGTGAAGGGGCATCATTAACTCCGTCGCCGGTCATTGAAACAATATTGCTGTACGATTTAAGTGCTTTGACTATTCTAACTTTATGTTCAGGTGAAACACGGGCAAATACCCTGTAATCGTTTATCCTTCTTGTGAAATCTTCTTCAGATAATGAATCTATTTCAGCTCCTGTCATTGCCTGTTCAATATTCTCAGCAATGCCAAGTTCTTTAGCTATCGCAAAAGCTGTGTTTTTATGGTCGCCGGTAATCATGATAGTCCTTATACCTGCCATTTTAGCTTTTTGAATTGAATGCTTTACTTCTTCCCTTGGAGGGTCGATCATACCAACTACTCCAAGCAGGATAAGGTCTTTCTCCATTTCTTCAGGACTCACGACTGTGTTAACCGGTTTATAAGCTGCCCCTAATGTCCGGAGGGCATCAAACGACATCTCCTCAGTTGCAGAATAAAATTTTTCCTTATGTTCTTGCGTAAGAGGAACTACTTTCCCGTTCTCCAGAACATGAGTTGATATTTTTATAAGGTTGTCAATTGCTCCTTTTGTAAATACAGTCAAAGTTCCGTTATCATCTGTTAGTGTCGACATTAATTTCCTGTCGGAATCAAAGGAGAACTCACCTACCCTGTTGTTGCTTTCATAAAGCTTATTTCTTTCTATTCCCAGGTTATCACCAAAAACAAGCAAAGCTATTTCAGTAGGATCGCCTGTCCCAACTCCATTATCATAAGTAGCATCAGAACAAAGTATCATTGCTTTAGAAAGCATTTCAGCATCTTCTGAGACGTTTTTCATATTCTTCTCTACGTCTCTCATCCCTTCCAGGTTGAAGAATTTTACAACTGTCATTTTATTCTGGGTAAGGGTACCGGTTTTATCAGAGCAGACAATATTAACAGAACCAAGGGTTTCAACGGCAGGTAGTCTTTTAATTATGGCATTCTTTTTAGACATGATTGTAACACCAATTGAAAGAACTACAGCTACTATTGCAGCAAGACCTTCAGGAATGGAAGCTACAGCAAGAGAAACAGAAGTAAGGAACATTTCAGCAAGGTTTCTTCCCTGTATCCATGAAATAAGGAAAATGAAAACGCAAATAGCTATTGCAATTTTGCCTAAAGTCTTGCCAAGTTCATCAAGCCTGATTTCAAGAGGCGTTTTACTGTCAGCTTCATTGTCAAGTATTTTAGCAATCTTTCCAACTTCAGTGTTCATGCCTGTTTCAACAGCTACACCCACTCCCCGTCCATATGTAACAAGGGTTGACATGAATGCAGAATTAGTTCTGTCGCCAAGCGGAGTTTTAGGATCTTCAAAAAACAGCGATGCATCTTTGGATGAAGCTACTGATTCGCCTGTAAGGGCCGACTCTTCAATCTGAAGGTTCGCCGATTCAATTAAACGCAGGTCAGCAGAAATAAAACGCCCTGCATCAAGTATTACTATATCTCCGGGAACAACAAACTCTGATTCTATTTCAATAGTTTTGCCATCACGACGAACAAGAGCCTTGGGAGATGACATTTTCTGAAGAGCTTCAATTGCTTTTCCGGCTTTTACTTCCTGAGCAACACCAAGAATTGCATTTACAATGATTACAAGGAGAATAATGACTGAATCAATATATTCACCCATGAAAGTAGTTATGACAACTGCTGCAAAAAGCACGTATATCAACCAATCCCTCAATTGTCCAAGAAATAACTGAAGGATAGTCTTTTTCTTTTTACCCTTCAGTTTGTTTGGACCATATTTTTCATACCTTATTTTTGCCTCCTCCTCAGTTAATCCCGTTAAAGGATTAACATTGAGATCATTGAAAACTTCTTCCTTAGTTTTTGAGAACCACATCATAGTCATTTTATATTATGTGGCAAATATAAAAATCTTAAGCAGATTTTTGTCAATTGCAATTTTTCAAATACTGTCCCGTATAACTTATTTCACATTCAGATATTTCTTCAGGAGTACCCTGAGCAACTATAACTCCCCCTTTTTTCCCTCCTTCAGGTCCCATGTCAATAACCCAGTCAGCCTGCCTGATTACGTCAAGGTTGTGTTCAATGACAATAACTGAATTGCCGTGAGAAACAAGAGTTTTAATAATCCCCATTAGTTTTTCTATATCAGCCATGTGTAATCCGGTAGTAGGTTCATCCATCACATAGATATTTCCTTTTTTATGAAGCTCACTTGCAAGTTTAATACGCTGGGCTTCACCGCCCGACAAAGTACTCAGGGGTTGTCCGAGTTTTAAATATCCAAGTCCGACCTGATTCATTAATTTGAGATTATTAAGTACAGAGTTATCTTTAAACCATCCCTGAGCTTCTTCTACTGTCATTTCCATAACATCATGTATCGACTTTCCATTCAACTTATATTCAAGTATATACTGCTTATACCTTTTACCTTCGCAAACAGGGCAAGTCATTGTTACATCATCAAGAAAGCTTAAGTCCACTTTTATAATTCCGTTTCCATTACATTCAGGGCATGCACCTTCTGAGTTAAAGCTGAATAATGAAGCATTCTGGCCTGTAGCATCAGCAAACTCTTTTCTTATTTTATCAAAAATACCGGTATAACTTAATGGCGTAGAACGAATGTTTCTTCCGGCAGGAGATTGATCAACAACAATAGCATCCGGATAAAGTGAACAAAATTCTTCGTGTATCAAACTGCTCTTTCCTGAACCTGCAACTCCTGTTATACAAACAAACACGCCCTTAGGAATATCAACATTCACATTCTTTAGATTATTGGCAGTTGCATTCACTATCTTAAAAAATTCTGAAAATGGTTTCCGCTGAAAGACCTTGTGATCAGACCTTTTCAGAAATCTGGCAGTCAGTGTATCTGATTCAAGAAGCTGATCATAGGTGCCTTCAAAAAGAACATTTCCACCGTTTACTCCGGCTTCCGGGCCTATATCAATAATATGATCTGCAAACTTCATTATTTCAGCATCGTGCTCAACAACAAGAACTGAGTTACCTTTATCCTTAAGCATTTTAAGCATTTTCTTTAGATTTGAAACATCCCGCGGATGAAGGCCAATGCTAGGTTCATCAAGTACATATAAAAGATCAACAAGATTACAATCAAGCTGTTTAGCCATTTTTACTCTTTGTGATTCTCCTCCTGATAAAGTTGCTACAGGACGGTGAAGACTAAGATATCCAACTCCAATATCAATAAGATACTGCGTTGTTTGTTTCATTTTACGTACAAGTGGTTCAGCCACATCTCCTTCAACTGTATTGAGCCATTCCAGAAAATCGGGTAATTCAAGAAAAACAAGGTCAGGAATAGTTTTACCTGCAACCTTAACTGAGCGGGCTTTTTCATTTATTCTTGAGCCATTACATTCGCGGCATGTTTTATATGTAAAGAACTGAGTGTTAGCATCTGTACCTTCTTCTTTATTCATGAAATATTTTTTTAGTCTGGTTACAACTCCCTCCCAACGGGCAGTATAGCTTTCACCACTCTGTTCGCTTTCATATTCTGAATTATCCATATAAAGAAGGTTGTTCAGTTCCTCTTCAGGAAGATCTTTAAGTGGAATATCTGTATTGAAAAAACCGCATTTCATAGCGTGACGCCATACATAGCCCCCCAGCTTGCAATCAGGATGAAGAAATGCACCTTCCCTGACAGAAAGGTTCATGTCAACAATTTTTGATAAATCAACAATCATTTCCTTACCAAGTCCGTGACATGTGGGACACATTCCTTCAGGGTTATTAAATGAAAATTCATTTGACCAACCACCAAATGGTTGTCCGCAACGGGAAAACAACATTCTCAGGTTTGTATATATCTCAGTTACAGTTCCTACGGTTGACCTGAGGGTCGTTCCCATCTTTTTCTGGTCAATAACCATTGCCGTTGATAAGTTCAATATTTCATCCACATCAGGCTGACTGATTTTAGGAAGACGCCTTCTGGCAAAAGCACTGAAAGTATCTATTAACTGACGCTGAGCTTCTGCGCAAACTGTATCAAAAACAAGTGAAGACTTGCCCGAACCGGATACTCCTGTTACTACAACTATCTTGTCTTTTGGTATATCCAAACTAATATTTTTCAGGTTGTGCTCTTTGGCACCACGAATTATAATTGAATTTTTCATTTTGATTGTTTTTGAGGTAAAAGTATTATGCACAAATTTATATGCATTGTAAAAATGCGACTGTTAACTTGCAAATATTTCAGGATGATTCCTCAAGTTAAACAGATATTCTTCAGGTGTCTGGTCCATCATTGATTTAAAGTCGTGAATCAAATGTGACTGGTCGTGATATCCATAACGAAGTACCAGCTCAAACCAGTCTTCATCAAATTCCGGTTTTGCTATTTGAGTGAAAACATTATTAAAACGTTCAATTTTAATAAACTGTTTTGGCGAAACTCCTACCCATTTTGAAAAATCACGTTCTAATTTACGTGAGCTGACTCCTGTTTTTTCACATACAGAGTTCACAGACATTCGTCCTTCTGAATTCTGTATCAATTGAATTGAGCGCCTTAATAGTAAATTATCAGTCTCTTTTACCTCAGTTAACCTTTTTAAAATAATTTGCTCTACAATTTCAGCTTTCTCTTCTAATTCATAAGCGTTCCACACCATCTCAGGAGCGTTTTTAAGGTGAGGACACGGCAAAAGACCCAACTCCACGGGTTCATGTTTAAGGTTACTGACCGGAAGTCCCAGAAACGGATATATCATTCCCGGATAAAATGTTACCGACAAATAATGAATAACACCCTTTGAATTGATATATGCTGGTTTAATGCGTGGCCCGGCAGTAAAAGTTTCATCCAGTGAATAAATCCGATTATCTATTTTCCAATCAACACCTGCCTGAAAGCTGAAGACAAGGTCAAAATCATTTATCGGAGGCAAAAGCGAAATATTTCCGTCCGGCTCATCACCAATCATTGCCCAGATATATTTTACATATCGGGCAACGATTGGGTTTTTTGGATATATTATATTGTAATATGCAGCCACTCTTTAGATTTATCAGTTCAAATTACAAATCATTCTTCAAACTTAAGCTTATTGGAATAAAATTTTGATACCCATAAGTAACATATTAAACCTCCGGCAATATTACCTATGGCTACGGCAATCCATACCAGTTCAACTTCCATCCTCTTACATGTTGACCAGAAAGCTTTAATTGTTCTTTTACTGCCTGAAAAGCTGCTCCTGCAAAAATTTCAGTTTGTGTTTCCATAGTATTAAAATTTTTCCACAAAGAAACTGAGGTTAAATTTTTTGTTATTGTAGAAATGCGACAAATAATAAATCAAAAATTGTCAATAGCAATTTTTTTATATAATTTCCGAGACCGTTAAATGAACGTATAAAATAAAAATTATTCAATTAATATATATAAATAACAATGGATTCTAAATCAGGAACTACCAGATCGATAATTATTATCGGCGCTCTCTTTTTCATATTTGGTTTTATTACATGGCTCAATTCAGTTTTAATACCTTACCTGAAGATTGCCTGTGAGCTTAATAACCTTGAATCATATCTTGTAGCGTTTTCTTTTTACATATCTTATTTTGTAATGGCAATTCCATCAGCCTGGGTATTAAAGAAAACCGGATTCAAAAACGGTATGTCTATCGGATTGATAGCAATGGCAATAGGTGCACTTGTTTTCATACCGGCAGCAACTTCAAGGATGTTTGGTCTTTTCCTTCTGGGATTATTTATTCAGGGTACAGGTCTGGCAGTGCTGCAAACAGCTGCAAATCCATACATTACAATACTGGGACCACATGAAAGTGCTGCAAAGAGGATAAGCATTATGGGTGTATGCAATAAAATTGCAGGAGCCATCGCACCATTGGCATTAGGGGCAGTAGCATTAAAAGATATAGATTCATTGGTTGAAAAAATTCAAATTATGCCTGTTGTTGAAAAAACAGCAGTATTAAATGAACTTGCCTTAAGAGTTATCAATCCCTACATTATTATTGCAGCGGTTCTTACTCTGCTTGCCTTTCTTATTTTCCGTTCAGGCCTACCTGAAATAGATACTGACCATGAGAATGGCAAGATAACAGGCCTCGAATCATCGAAAAAAAGCATTTTTCAATTTCCGGGATTGATATTAGGAACCATAGCAATGTTCTTTTATGTTGGAGTAGAAGTACTTGCTGCCGATTCAGTTATCAGCTATGCTTCCTCACAGGGAATAGCGTTATCTTCAGCTAAATTCTTTGCCACAACTACTTTATTATCAATGATTATGGGCTATATAATTGGGATAATTACAATTCCAAAATTTATTTCTCAGGAGAATGCTTTAAAGATTTCAGCCATTTTAGGAATTGTCTTTTCTTTCATTGCATTGATTACTGATGGCTTCACATCTGTACTGTTTATTTCTCTTTTAGGAATAGCCAACGCGGTTGTTTATCCAGCTATATGGCCTCTTGCAATAAAGGGATTGGGAAGGTTAACCAAAATAGGTTCTTCTTTATTAATAATGGCTATTGCAGGCGGGGCGGTTTTACCTTTGATTTATGGATTTTTAGCAGATAAATTCAATCCTCAGCAGGCATATTGGATTTTAGTTCCTTCATATATTATTATTTTATTCTATGCTATGTTTGGTCATAAAATTAAAGCCCGAGAATAAGAAATCAATTCATTCTTACCATGTCCTTACCAAAACCGAATATCGGGCAAAGTGGAATACATTAAAAAAAGATTTTGGTAGAACTTGGTAAGAACTTGGTAAGAACTTGGTATGAACCTGGTGTCATCCAAATTTATTGTAATAGGGTCTGCTTTTAAGTCAGTATCCGGATTATTAAAATAAAAAAATCCACCCTGAATAGAGTGGATTTTCATTTTATATAAAGTGAATCCTTAGTTACTATTCATAGAAATAATAAATTCTTCATTCGATTCAGTTTTCAACATTCTGTCTTTTAAGAAGTCCATTGCTTCTACAGCATTCATATCTGAAAGATAGTTTCTTAAAATCCAGATTTTATCGAGCATTGCCTTATGAATGAGCAGGTCTTCCCTTCTTGTACTTGACAATGTAACATCAACAGCAGGGAATATTCTCTTATTTGAAAGTTTTCTGTCGAGCTGAAGTTCCATATTACCTGTACCCTTGAACTCTTCAAAGATAACTTCATCCATTTTAGAACCTGTTTCAGTTAAAGCAGTTGCAAGGATTGTAAGCGATCCCCCATGTTCAATATTTCTGGCAGCTCCAAAGAAACGTTTAGGTTTATGTAATGCATTTGCATCAACACCACCTGATAAAACCTTTCCTGATGCAGGCTGCACTGTATTATAAGCTCTGGCCAGACGTGTAATTGAGTCAAGTAGAATAACTACATCATGACCACATTCTGTTAAGCGTTTTGCCTTTTCAAGAACAATATTGGCAACACGTACATGTCTTTCAGCCGGTTCATCAAATGTAGATGAAACAACTTCAGCATTAACGCTTCTTGCCATGTCCGTTACTTCTTCAGGACGCTCATCAATCAAAAGTACAATCATATATACTTCAGGATGATTAGCTGCAATAGCATTTGCAATTTCCTTCAGAAGAACAGTTTTACCTGTCTTAGGCTGAGCAACAATCAAACCACGCTGCCCTTTACCTATCGGAGCGAACAGGTCAACAACCCTTACTGAAAGTGAAGCATTCGGCTGTCCAGTAATATTGAATTTTTCTTCAGGGAAAAGTGGTGTTAAATGATCAAACGGAACCCTGTCACGAACATATTCAGGCGGACGACCGTTTATTTCAAGCACTTTGATAAGTGGAAAGTATTTCTCTCCTTCTTTTGGAGGTCTGATTGTTCCCTTAACTGTATCACCGGTTTTAAGACCAAAAAGTTTGATTTGAGATTGAGATACATAAATGTCATCGGGTGAATTCAGGTAATTATAATCAGAAGAACGGAGGAATCCGTAGCCGTCCTGCATAATTTCAAGAACACCGGAGTTTGTAATCAATCCTTCAAAATCAAAGATAGTTTTGTCTTGTTTCCCTTTATTATAGTTTTGTTTTTGCTGAGGCTGGAAATTGCCCTGACCATTTTGAGGTTGATTTTCATTTACCTTTTCTACAGGTCTTTCAGATTGTCTGTCAACAGTATTTTCAACAGGTCTTTCAATTGATTTTTCGACTTTAACTTCATTAACAATCTCAGGTTGCCTGGTTAATTGCAAATCATCCGGATTCTCAGCCAGTCTTTCCGGTTGCCTGTCGGGTTGTCTTTCAGCCGATTTTTCAAATGGCCTGTTTTGTGGTCTGTCACCCTGACGATCGAATTGACGATCATACGGTCTGTTTTGTGGTCTGTCGCCCTGACGATCGAATTTTCTGTTATCCCTGTCATGGAAGTTCTTTCTGTCACCCTGTCTGTCTTTATTTTCAGACGGTCTGTTATCCTGATGACCACCTTCTTCTCTTGGTCTGAAGTTTTGTTCTTTTTTATAAATGAAATCATTCCTTTCATTTCTCCTTTGTGGCCTGTCTTCTCTTTTTTCAGGAATAGTAAAATCAGTTTGCTTTTGAATTTCTTTTTCTTCCTCAGGTCTTTGATCCTGAATATCACCTCCCGTGATTTCACTGTCAGATTGGTATTTTGGAATTTCTACCTTCTCAACTCTTTCTGATTTATCATCTTTAAACGGATTAACTCTGAGTCTTTTACGTTTGAAGATAGAATCATCTTCCTTTTTCTTTTCTGCAGGCTTAACATCCTGTTCTTTTGCTGTGGAAGATTTATTGGGCTTAAGCTTATTTTCAGAAGCAAGAATTGCTTGAGTATCAAGAATTTTATATACCAATTCTTCTTTCTTTAATTTCTCGGCACGCTTGATCTGCAATTCTTTTGCAATATCACGAAGCTCAGTAACAAGCTTGCCATTTAATTCAATAATATCGTACATATTCTAGTAATGATTAATCGTCTTTCTTTTAGACTTTAAAAAAAATAATTGATTGAAAAATAAATCAGTGGAAATGCAGTTGTTGAAAAACTTTTGAATTTTCAATGCAATAATACGGCAAAGAGATTTAATAAGCAAAAAAATCAAAATATTTTTAATCAATCGAGCTGCTTCTCAATATTTGAATGACAAATAAACTACATTTTTCATTATATCATTAAAAATAAGTATTTTTTTAAAACCATTATTTTTAAAAATTGTTACAGATAACATTTTAATTAACTTTGAAACCTTTAATTTTAAAATTTATAAGATGAATATTTCTGAAAATAAGATGGTAACTTTAAGTTACATACTAAGGTCTGACAATGCTCAGGGTGAAATCATTGAACAAACATCTGATGATAATCCTTTGCAATTTATATATGGTGTAGGGATGATGCTTCCAAAATTCGAATCAAATCTTGCCGGATTAAAGGAAGGTGATGACTTTGAAATGAGTCTTGATGCTATTGATGCCTATGGAGAAATTGATAATGATGCAGTTGTTGATTTACCAAAGAATATATTTATTGTAGATGGTCATTTCGATGAAGCCCGTTTTTCTATTGGCAGCCAGATACCTATGCAGACAAATACAGGTCAGCGCATGACAGGTACTGTAATTGACGTTCAGGATGAACATCTTAAAATGGATTTCAATCATCCTCTTGCCGGTGTAAACCTTCATTTCAAAGGAAATATTGTTGAAGTACGTGAAGCAACTGAAGAAGAACTCAATCCTTCTATGGGATGTGGAGGCGGATGCTCAGGTTGCGGAAGCCATGAAGATGGATGTGGCAGTCATGATGGAGGTTGCGAATCTGGTTGTTGCGACAATTAAATCTATTATATGAATAGTTTTGGAAACATCTTCAGATTGACAACTTTTGGGGAATCTCATGGTTCAGGTATAGGTGGTATTATCGATGGTTGCCCTGCCGGCCTTAGCATTGATATCGATATGATTCAGGCAGAACTTAACAGAAGAAAGCCGGGTCAGTCAAAAATTACTACACAAAGAAACGAACCCGACAATGTTGAATTTTTTTCCGGAATATTTGAAGGAAAAACTACAGGAACCCCAATTGGTTTTATTGTAAGAAATAAAGATCAGCATTCTAATGATTACAATAATCTGAAAGATGTTTTCAGACCTTCTCATGCCGATTATACATATTCACAGAAATATGGAATAAGGGATCATCGTGGTGGTGGAAGATCTTCTGCACGGGAAACAATTGCCAGAGTGGTTGGAGGAGCTATTGCCAAACAACTGATTGCAGTTAATGGTATTTCAATACAGGCTTTTGTAAGTAGTGTAAGCGATATTTCTTTAAACATTCCATATTACGAGCTTGATTTATCTCAAACTGAAAGTAATATTGTCAGATGCCCACACTCTGAAACAGCTAAAAGAATGATTGAAAGGATTGAAGAAGCCGGCAGGAATCATGATACAGTGGGAGGTACAATTACTTGTGTTATCAAAGGTGTACCCGCCGGATTGGGCGCCCCTGTTTTCAATAAGCTTCATGCTGATCTGGGCTTTGCAATGCTTGGCATCAATGCCGTCAAGGGCTTTGAATACGGATCAGGATTCGAAGGAACAAAACTAAATGGTTCTCAGCATAACGATGAATTTGTTAATGAAAATGGCATTGTAAAAACGATTACCAACCACTCAGGGGGAATTCAGGGAGGAATTTCAAACGGTCAGGATATTTATTTACGTGTTGCTTTCAAGCCAATTGCAACTCTTCTGAAAGAACAAAAGACTATTGATAAAGATCTGAAAGAAACATCTATTACAATTCAAGGCAGACATGATCCTTGCGTTTTACCAAGAGCTGTCCCAATAGTTGAAAGTATGGCTGCACTGGTTATTGCTGATCATATTCTTTTGAGCAGGAATTCTAAATTGTAATTTATTTATATTATACTATCAGCTCTTTCGATAATTGATTCAGGAATTTGCAATCCTTGTTTTGCACAAGCTTCCTTATTTATTATCAATCCTTCTTCTGTTATTGGCTCAATCTTGTTGAGTACTTCCCTGCCTTTCAATATTTCAACAGCTTTAAGTCCACTTTTATTTCCCCACATTTTATAGCTAACCCCATGACCTACTGAGGCTCCTTTATATACCTGCGACTCATCTGTTACAAAAAGCGGAATGTCATTTTCATCTGCTATTTTAATAAGGACATTCAACGCATTGCAAACCACATTATCAGCTGATACTATAAATGCATCAATATCCTTAGCAGCCAGTGACTGTCCGACTAGCACCAAATCGTTTACATTAGTGACTGAACCTTTTTCAACTTCAATATTATTATTTGCAAATTCATCAGAAAACCTTCCGGCAGAATACTCTGCATTTGGCTCTGAATTGTTATAAGGCATCCCTATCCTTTTTAAATCCGGTAATATTTCTTTAATTATTGAAACAAATCCGGAAGCATTTAAAGGGTCATATGTACCATACAAGTTTGATGGTACAGATTTCATTTTTACCTGTTCCGGACTAAATGCTACTGTAAAAACAACCGGTATATCTTCTATCATCTGGGCAGCACTTACCATACATGGGGTTCCACAGGTAATTATCATATCAACATTACTTGATTTCAAAGACTGGAATATTGTAGGAAGCATCGACATGTCGCCCTGAGCATTACAATCAATTATTTTAATGTTGCCCTTATCTACATAACCTGAATCACTTAAGACCGTGAACAGTTCTTCTTTAGCAATGTTTAATGCCGGATCATCAACTATTTGAACGTATCCTATCTTAATTTTGTCATCATTGTTTGAGCAACAAACGGTTACTGCAGATAATACACACAATATCAATATTCTGAGATTCTTCATACCTACGTTTATTATTTATAATGTTAGAATTAACAATATAAACTTAAAACATATTCCTAATAAAACCATAACTTTCAACTGAATTACAAGCTTTTATTTCTTAATTTTTTATAAAACTAATTTTTAAACTAATTTTGCCGACCAATATTTGAAAACAATTAACAATGTCTAAGGAATATACTCTCGATTTTGAAGTTGATTTTGGTCCTGATGGTCAAAAACTTCTGCCTGTTGTTACACAGGATTATACTACTAAAGAAGTTCTTATTTTATCCTTCGTAAATAAAGAAGCTTTTGAAGAAACTATCAGAAGTCGCTATGCTACTTATTGGAGCAGAAGCCGTAATGAATTATGGAAAAAGGGATTGACTTCAGGTGATATGCTAAGGATTGAAGAAATAAGAATTAATTGCGAGCAGAATTCTTTCCTTTTTTTAGTAACCCCCGAAGGTAAAGGTGCATGCCACGCTAAAAAAGAAAATGGCATGCCACATCATTCATGCTACTACAGAAAACTAAATATTGACGGTTCACTTGAAGTAATTGATAAATAAAAATCAAAAGATGGAAGATACAAGATTAGTTATAGGAATGCCTGCAGGTTCACTGGCAAATGCAAGCCGTGGTGGAAATCTGATAAAACTGCTTGAAGACTCAGGCTTCAAAACTCAGGGATACGAAGAAGGTGGACCAAGTATTTTTAAAACTGTTAATTTTTTATACGGTTGGGATGGCCGTCCTCAGGAATTCAGCTCCCAGCTTGCTTTAAATGAACTTGATGTTGCCATTGCAGGAGACGACTGGATTCAGGAAAGAATTATAGAATTCAAGCTTGAATATGATACTGACATTAATCTGGAACAAGTACTTCCATTAAATCGTGGTGGTGTTCGTCTTGTTGGAATAGTAAAAGGAGACACGCCATTTGATAATACTGAAGAATACCTTGCTGATCTGGTTTCAAAAAAAGACATAATTACAGTTGTTACTGAAATGCCTTATCTTGCACTCAATTGGGTACGCGAAAACCTTAAAAAGATTGGCAAGATTGATGAATTCAATGACTTCTCTGTTCAGAAATATAAAACTCCTTCTAAAATTGAAAAGGGAGTACTGATTTATGAAACATGGGGTAAAACTGAATCAAAGGTTTTAAATGGCGGGGCTGACTTTGGACTTGAAATTACACAATCAGGTAGTGCTATCCGTAATTATGGTCTTAAAATTATTGAAACAGTATTCAAATCGCAAACCAGTATCTGGATAAATCCATCATTGAAAAATGATGAAA
>JAGODU010000080.1 GCA_017998095.1 Prolixibacteraceae bacterium
CGAGTCCAAAAACAGAAGCAGGGCAGCTTTGTCCGGAAATTGGGACTTAGATTTCAAGTAGGTTCAACAATAGAATATCTGTGATTCACTTAGATTAGGTATCAGTTGTGATCACGGGACTTAGAAAAGGCGGCTAGGATAGTATTAGATTTTTACCGCAGCTATTCCTAATATTTCATTGACATAAATTTTTTCGTTCCTTATATTTAGCAAAACAACAATCAAGAGAAGTTTACCATGTCAGAAAAAACTGTCCCGTATATCGATGATTCAGGAAACGTAGTAATACCCTTTAATTCAGATCCTAAATACCACTTCTGGAAAGATGGTCAGCAGTTGTCAGTTACCTTACAGGAAATAAAAACAACAGAAGACGTTTGGAAGAAGCACACGGAGAGATCGTATCCTGGGTTTGTGACCTGATGCGATGATGCAAATGTTACCGGAAGTAAATATCAAATGGGCTCATAAATGAAAAAATCATTTAAAATATTTCGGATTATAGAGGAGATATCTATTGCAGATCTTTTGTGTATATGCCTTTAAGTATTAGATAGGTGATGAAATGTATCAAATATACAAAGATAAAAATCGTATTCAGCCGTTGCTGGCTAAAAAATTTTCTGAGTTGGGTTTTCATGAACGTGAGCATCTTCAGGAGTGGCTAGCAAATGAACCGTCAGCATTAGGGGAAGAATTGCTGATAATTCAGAAAGAGTTCGATGGATTTGATGATACCAAAGAACGTTTGGATCTTCTGGCGCTTGATAAAGATGGTAATCTGGTAATCATTGAAAACAAACTTGATGATTCCGGCAAAGACGTAGTTTGGCAATCTCTAAGATATGCGTCATATTGTTCCACGTTAAATAAACAGCAAGTGGTAGAAATATATCAGAAGTATCTCGATAAATATGCGTCCGGTAAAAATGCACAAACAATGATTTGTGATTTTTTAGAAGAACCCGATTTAGGCGAGGTAGTTATAAATAGCAGCAATCAGCAGCGTTTGATGTTTGTGGCGGCTCAATTTCGTAAGGAAGTAACTTCGACTGTTCTGTGGTTATTGAGTTATAATATTCGTCTACAATGTTTCAAGGTCACACCCTATGCTATGGGTGAGAATCTTTTTTTAAATTTGGAACAGATAATACCACCACCAGAAGCTGCAGAATACATGATTGGAATTTCTCAAAAAGAAGCGGAAGAAAAGACCACCGAATTCGAGTTAAAAAACAGACACCGCATTAGAGAAAAATTCTGGGAAAAGGCTTTGGAGGCTTTGCGTGCAAGCAAAACTGATCTTTTTAATAATATTAGTCCCAGTAAAGAGCATTGGATTAACGCGGGTTCTGGGATAAGCGGATGTCCATATAATCTGATTTTTGGAAATAAAGTTGTCCGTGTTGAATTACAAATATCCCGTGGTAGCAAAACGGAAAATAAATATATTTTCGATAGACTGTTCAAACAAAAGGATCAAAGCGAATCAGCATTTGGTGATAAATTGTCCTGGGACAGACTGGATGATAAAAAATCCAGTTATATTAGATATGGGCATAATGTGGACGGATACAATTCTGAAAATTGGCCAGAAATGATAAATTGGTTAATCGAACATATCATTAAATTAGAAGCTGCTTTTAAGAAACCATTAGTCGATGCGGTCAATGCTCTTAAAAAAGAAAATTTAAAAGATGAAGGTGAGATAAACTGATATAAGTATGCCCAATTTCTATTTTTATCATGGACAAGCATCTCGAGTCGGTCAGAAAGTTCCTCCAGATGAAGTAAAGTGATTTCGTCATCAATTATTAATCAAGCAAATAATTTAATGCAATTGAGAATATTGAAAAGACCAGCGCAGCAAAAAAAGCCGGCCAGAAGCCAGAAATGTGAAATCCTTTCACGACTGCGGAAACAAGCCAAAACATCAAACCATTAATTACTAAAATAAATAATCCCAGTGTCAGTATATTAATCGGCAAAGTAAGCAGTATCAATATTGGTTTAATTAAAGCGTTTACAAAAGCCAGTATCAAAGCCGCTACCAGAGCTGTGCCAAAATTCTTAACCGATACTCCCGGAACAACATAAGGGATGAGCATTAATAAACCCGCATTAATAACCCAACGTAGTATAGTGTTTAACATAAGGCCTCCTATAATTTATTTTATTATACCAATTTATCATTAATCGTACATCTGATAATACTCTATGGTCGAATCCAGCAGATTTAAAAAATAATTCGAGTCATCTAGGCATTCGATCCGCAGCATCCTGAGCCTTTCCGGTTCAAATACATTGACACTCTCTCTGAAAAACCTGTCCACCAGCTTTTCATATCTCTCATATGCCCTGTGATAAACAACAGGTTTCTTTGCGATGAGATGCCGCTGGAGATCAAGGACAGCTGACCGTATTTCGTAGATGGATTCTATGGGTGTCATTGAATCACTTGCTTATATCCGTCCAGTAATTCCCGGATAACCGGTTTTATATACATATCTCTGAGGTCAAACTGTTGCAGCGCTGTGATCATTACCTGAATCTTTTCTTTCATTGAGGCTTTTGAATTAAGAATAATAACATATTGTCCTTCGATACGACACAGACCTCCGGAACTGGAAGACTCTTCCATATTTATATTTTCATCACGAACTAATATTTCCAGTTTTTCTGCCAATTCTTCAAGGTAATTTAAAATAACTTCGTCATCCATCGTTAGTAGTTTCCTTAATAATTATCATACAAGTCTATCCGGTCGGCTGCCATACTATTTCGATACATCGTTCAATCATTTAAACATACATTGAAACAAATAGAAGAAAAAGGGCATTTGAAATAATTATTGCAAGTCATCTTTGTTACCAATTCATAAGAAATATCTATATATTACAACCATTTTTATTTACTTTGAAAAGTTGGCACGCTATTTTCATTAATATAAAGGCAAATAAACAAATAACCCTCAAGGAGGTAACAGATCATGAAAAAAACATTAGGAACAATCATCGTAGCGGCGGCAGTTATTATGATTACGGCAACTTTCAGCTTTGCCGAATACGCGGCAGCCGGCACAACCAATTTTCCCTTCTTCCAGTTGGGATGCCTGATTGTCGGCGGGTTGATTATGGTTTCTCTGAAACGTAAATATGAGAAAATGTATGTTGGTGAAGTGGTCGGTGTGTTCGCCCTTTATGCCGTGCTGATGGCTCTGTTCACCAACCCGGTTATTAACGCAGTAAAAGTTATTGTCAGTTAAGAGGTATATAACAAGATCATAAAAACAAGGACGCTTAAGCTCCTCTAAATATAACATGATCTGTTAACGCAGGGAAAAACCCCTTCAAGGTCTGGACGACTTGAGGGGGTTTTTTTGAGTTGTCATTCGAGTGAAACCAGTCTGCTCTCTTTGTGTCTTGAGGTAGTGAATAATTCCGGTTCCAGATCTTTGCTCTCCTTATTTATGTATAACTTAAATCGAGTCATGACTGTATTCGGTGAAAGAAATCACCTAACAGACCGCTTGTCTAATGACTATTTATGAAATCTTCAATACGATCTCTGACTTCAATTAGCGCTTGAGCCTTTATGGTACCGAAGCCAATTGTTAATTGATCACATTCGAGCTTCAGATACGGTTGGTCTATCTGGCGCTTGTTAGAATAAATAAATGCCGGGAAATTGGTGCATATACATTGCGAATACAAATTAACACTGGGTTCAACTCGTTTCAAAGGAGTATTAAAGGGAGGGCGCTTACCATTTGATTTTACAAATTCCTCTATTATGTCAAAGAAACAAAATATCAATTTTGCTTTATGTAATCCAAACCTGAAATGCTCATCATAATGGTAAACATCGCCCCAAGGTTTTCCATTAACAAGGATCTCTAATGTTGGATTTCCCAGGTATTGTTCAATCCTGGTTGAGAATCCTTGCGGTCTTGTCGGTGGTGTTTTTTCTCTACAGTAATTGCACTGTTCTGGGGCAAGTCCGTGCTTACAAACCTCACTCATGTCAAACTCCTTTCCAAGCAATCCATTGCTCATACTTAAATAGATATTGTCCAATTTCACTGAATTAATTTAAGGGCATCTTTACAAAATTGTCATGGATGATCATGCATCTAAAGATGCCATTGAAGCCATTTTTCAAGACTGTATATCTCATAAATTCTAATCATCGGTTTTCGTCACTACGTCATGAACTATTTGTGAATATGCAATTAACCCTTTCATCGTATCGGGATTTAATTCCGACGATTCCAAAGCTGAAATTATCGTTTCTAATGAAAACAGTCTATTGCTAAATGCAAAATGAAGAGATGACGCAAAAGCCCGTTTTTCCTGGTCGGTATCCATGGCACCAGGTAAATGAGTGCTAAACGTGAAGCGGAGAAAATCATTGGCCATATTGTATTCTGCAAGCGGTCTGAAATGCATACAATCCTGACCAATTTTGGGCTCATAATAATCTGAACGCGGTATTGTTTCCGTGTCCGGCGCGAAATATCGGTTGAATATGTGTTGGAGTTGATGTTCAAAGAACAGGCGGTAGAAAAGATACCCGTGAAATATGGGGATTTCTTGGTTTTTGTATAATCGGATAGGCGTGATTTTAATCAACCGCTGGTCGGGTATATGAAGAGCTACGTATTGAGAAAGCATCTGGGAAGACCACGTTCCGAATTGCACTTTCAGCTGGCTTAAATCTAAACCAACATCTTTCCCAACTTCAGTTACAATCCATTTCCCTTCGCCACCCAACCATTCGGGAAGGGTCAATGGATCTCCCGGATTGGGCACATCAAGACCTGGTGAATGCAAACAAGCAATGCCATAAACGGCTGTAATGTCAAAATATAGTTCGTGCTGTTTCTGGGTGGTTGTATCAATGATTACGTGTTTATCATACTTCTTGTCATCTTCCTTTAATAACATCTGTTTGACTTTTTGAATGGGTCTTTTTGCTTCCAGTCTGTTCAAATAGAAGTACTCATTACTGACGCACATAATTTTGAGTGCTTTTTCTTTAGAATCAATGTCAGCGACCATTTCTTCAAAACTTAACCCGGCATTTTGATTGTTCATGCATCCTCCCTGTTAATTGATGTTATAATGTGTAGGAAACAGGCCCCGAAGGCAACAAACACCACCATGAATATTGATTTATAAAAAATGGCGTTGATTCTAATGCAACGGATAATTCTATTATATCATGCCGATGCAAATGTTTTTTGGGATCAGATAAAATTATTTAATTTATGATGACTGATTGAAAGAAAATAATATTATTGAAATTACTTTTTTTGCGACTTTCAATTTGTTTTTATTATTGGGTCCATTTTTTTTAGGATTAATTCTATACCGCTGGAAGCAGCGTTAACAAAATAATTCCTGATGTCCTCTGTGAGATCATCATCTCCTAATAGCTCATTAATTTTTTCATATTTATCCATAATATATGCGTTAAGCTTTGTCAGCATTTCACGTGTTTGAATATATTTTTCTTTCTTTGTTGCCAGATCAGCTTTATCTCTATCAACAATATGTTCGATAATGCTTGAAATTAGATCATCTCTTGAAATCTCGTAATCCTTGGACCAGGCATTGAAGTACAGTAAAGTCAACTTGCTTATAACATAGGTTTTGCGGGTACAATCTTGAAATTGCTTTGGGCGTTCTTTTGTTTTCTTACCAATATCATCTAAATCAATATCACCTCCGGAACAAATTTCTGAATACAAACTGTCAAATATTTCTTTTATGGTTATATTATAAACACTCTGCAGCCATTTTAGGCCTTCTATCGCTTTTGTTGTTAATTTAAAGGTCGTTCTTTCTGATTGCTTTAACACATAAGAATATTTGGGCTTTAATATCACCTCAATTGGATTTATATCATCCAGACTTTTTTTGCTTTTCATTGTGTCCTCCTTATCTATTGCACAGATTGTATGCAGTTATAATAATGCCATCATTTTCATCAACAAGGATTGCTTTATGGCGAACTCTGTCCAGCGATTGAATTATTCTCTTGATCACTTTATGCGGCATCTGATATTCAGTAACATTACCTTGCCTCCTGACCGGAACTCCAAAGTTTTCGATTAATAATAAATCTGGTTCCTGAAAACCTCTTTGTCTTAATCTCATCATTGCATGACGCGATTTTTTCATAACTACCTCCTTTTAATATTACCAAAAAACATAAGTTACTATTTTTGATTTTATTATATCTATTATTGTTTGTTCTGTCAAGTTTTTTTTACATCATTTCATTGTGATTACTATTTATCATTTTTAGAATATAAGTAACTTATGCTAATGTAAAATCGTAACATATTGTATTATTTCACTCTTATTTGAAATATCTTATTTTGAAAATTTTTCATACCCATGAAAATCACACAAAATTAATTTTCTAACGTTAAAGCATGAAAGGTTAATTGCTCTTTTGTGTTTCCAATATTTTATTCCTTTCCATTCGCAAACCAATAACCACTTGCCCCTTCAAAAAAGGAGAATTTCATTGAATTAACAGACTAATTTCAAAAAAAGTGTTTCACGAGAACCGATGGTGGTGGACGGAAATATCGATTGCGTACTTAATAAAGTATATCCTACCTAACTGAGACGGTCTGACTGACAAGAACAGAATGTATTACAGGGAAGATCTTTCATGAACGTTTTGAAGGCTAAATAACTGAATTAGTGCGACTAAAACACGAAGGTTGATTTCTGTTCTGGTATCCTTCCGGATTCGCCTGCTTATACTCATACCATAAGAGCCGATCGGTTATTTTTGTTATTGTGCCGGTCACAGTGCGGATGGCGGTGTGGGGAGTGGGTAATGATATGCATGTTAAAAGTAATGGGAGTAGGAGGTTGATTTGGCGAAGTTTTTTCATTAGCTGTCCAGTAATGTTAATAGAATTGAAAAATCAAAAAACAGTATAGGTAAATATTTTTTTATAAAAAATATTTTTTAATAATGATTTAGTTTCTGTGATACTTGAATTAATGAATTCTATTTATAATCAAGCACTTGACATATCTTGACATTATGAAATATTTGCTGTATATATCGCTCCAACAAAGGTTGAATTAACCTTTTATCTTGAATTTTTCGCCGCATCTCACCGGCTATCATATACTCCTAACGCCGGAATTTTATCTTAGATATCGAATATTGCATTGAATAATGCGCATCAAAGCATTGATGGAGTAGTTTGTAATCCATTAAATGAGTTATATTGCCTGATGGAATATTATATTAAGTCATTAATATTAAATCGTAATTTAAGGAGGGGTTATGGAAACACCAAGAATTGTTTACGGCAATTATGAACGTACTTCTTCCGGAATGGTCTATGTCGGAAAATCAGTTGAGCAGGCCAGAATGGATCGCATCAACAGGATGAAATATTTTCTCTTATGTCTTGTGGAGGAGGAGTTTGAGCTGTCTTTCCGTTCACAGAATTGCTTGAATAGCTCAGGAATAAAACTGGTCGGCCAACTGGTGCAGAAGTCTGCTTCGGATCTTCTTAATCTAAAAAACTTTGGCCGGACATCGTTGCGCGATATTGAACAGGATTTAGTTAATAAAAGTTTAACGCTGGATATGAAACTTAATTTTTTTCCATGGAATGGAACGGATGATGGTAATGAATTAATCAAAATTCTTTCCTTACAGAAACCAGGTGGTGGTTTTCTCATAGACAATAAAACTGCCGAAGATCTTGAAATTGATTTAAAGAATCTAAACCAGTCCGTGAACAAAAAACAGCTATCGCTTTTGGAAACAAAGTATATGCTAAAAAGGATAGAATCAAAGTTTCAGAAAGACGCTCCTTATCTGACTGAGTTAATCAAGCAGCACCATCAATGGTTGGAAAGGGAGTCGAAGTAAAAATATTTAAGACAAACAGAAGTGTGTTGAATTTAAATTAAAGTAATTGACTAACTAATCAATTAAGGTGTATTTCCAATACGTTATTTTCGTTTTTTAATCTCCAAAACTTGAAAGGCAATACGGAAAATCATACGAATATGAATTTAACGCCTTATCATGCGAAATATTTTGCTTATGAACTGACCAAACGCTGTGCCTCTAACAGTCTTGAGAAATTAACCTCAACACTATCCAATGCTCAAGTTGATCTCAATCCACATCAAATAGAGGCGGCTCTTTTTGCGTTTAGATCACCACTGTCCAAAGGAGCCATTCTAGCTGATGAAGTGGGTCTTGGTAAAACGATTGAAGCAGGAATAATTCTTTCCCAAAAGTGGGCGGAACGTAAAAGAAAAATTCTTTTGATAGTCCCATCCAGTTTGCGTAAACAATGGAACGCGGAATTGCTGGAAAAGTTTTTCCTTCCTTCAATTATTCTTGAAGCGAAATCGTTTAATCAGAATATAAAAAAAGGTAATCTTAATCCATTTAATCAAGAAAGCGTTATTGTTATAACTTCTTATCATTTTGCACGATCTAAATCTCCTTACATAAAACAAACAAAATGGGATTTAGCCGTAATTGATGAAGCACACCATCTTCGCAATGTCTATAAAACCGGTAATAAGATAGCTCGGGAAATCAAGAACGCCTTAAGTGAAATACCAAAAATATTACTTACAGCAACGCCCTTACAAAATTCTTTATTAGAGCTATATGGACTTGTCAGCGTAATTGACGATCATGTGTTTGGGGATCTGACAAGCTTTAAAGTGAATTATGCCAAAGTCTCAAAAGAGCAAGACGTATTTGAAAGCGAGCTTGGTTTGGTCGAGCCCAGACAGGAAATGTTCATAGACTTGCGCAATCGCTTAAAGCCGATATGCATTCGTACGCTTCGCCGCCAGGTACTTGAATATATAAAATACACAAAACGTATCCCTTTAACACAGGACTATATACCAACAGAACAAGAAATCGAACTTTATAATGGAATGTCCGAATATCTTCAAAGACCAAAACTTTTTGCTCTTCCCTCAAGTCAACGACAGTTAATAACTCTTATTTTAAGAAAATTATTAGCATCTTCTTCGTTTGCTATAGCAAGCACACTAAACAGCATTATATACAGGTTAGTGAAACTTATCGAAAAAGCTACAAAACAAATAAATGAAAAAGAGTTAGTAATTGAAGGACTCAGTGAAGATTTTGAAAATTATGATGAACTCTCCGATGACTGGAGCGATGAGGAAGATGAGGAAGATGAAAATACTTCCAAGAAAATAGTCTATACAAAAGAAGATATAGATTTAATGAAAGAGGAAAAAGGTGAACTTGAACATTATCGTGACCTGGCAAAAAAGATTTGGAAAAATTCCAAAGGAGACGCTTTATTAATTGCCCTGGAAAAAGGTTTTGAGATGGCGGCAGAGTTGGGCGCCAAAAGAAAATCAATTATTTTTACTGAATCCCGGATCACTCAGGATTACTTGTTAAGTCTCCTGTCACAAAACGGTTATGGGGACAAGATAGTACTGTTTAACGGTTCAAATAACGATGATAAATCTACGGCTATTTATGAAGCTTGGTTAAAGAAACATAAAAACAGTGACAAAATTACAGGATCAAAGACTGCCGATAAACGTGCCGCTATTATTGATTATTTTAAAGATGAAGCAGAGATTATGATTTCCACTGAAGCAGGCGCTGAAGGTGTTAATCTTCAGTTTTGCTCACTGATGATAAATTACGATTTGCCCTGGAATCCTCAAAGAATTGAACAAAGAATAGGCCGCTGTCACAGGTATGGGCAAAAGTATGACGTGGTTGTGATTAATTTTGTTAACCGTAAGAATGCCGCTGATCAGAGGGTCTATGAACTATTAGATGAAAAATTCAACCTCTTTAAGGGCGTATTTGGGGCAAGCGATGAAGTATTAGGAAGCATCGAATCCGGCGTTGACTTTGAAAAGCGTATTGCAGCAATTTATCAAACTTGTCGTACTGAAGATGAAATTAATGCTGCCTTTGATGCTCTTCAAAATGAATTAGATGAAACTATACAGAATAGTTTAAAAGATACTCGTCAAAAACTGCTGGAAAACTTTGATTCTGAAGTGCATGAAAAGCTAAAAGTTAATATTAAGGAAAGTCAATCATATCTGGATTGTTATGAGCACTGGCTATGGGACATAACAAGATTCTACCTGGGAGATAATGCCAGTTTTTCCGAAAACGAATATTCTTTTATGCTCAAGAAAAATCCATTTTCTGATGGGGATATTCATCGTGGTCCATATCGCATTGGAAAAAATATTGAAGATGCTCATATCTATCGTCCCGGTCATCCTTTGGCGCAAAATATTCTTAATGCTATTAAGAAGAAAAACATGGATGGCGCAGAGGTGGTTTTTGATTATTCCAATAATCCGAACATTATATCTGTGTTAAAGCCTTTTATTGGGAAGAGTGGTCTCATGAAAGTAACTAACTTCACTATTGAAGCGCTTGAGGCAGAAGATTACGTTTTAGTTTCCTCTTGTGACGAAAAAGGTGATATTGTTGAACAAGATATTGCAAAGAAAATATTTTCTCTTGCCGGACAGATACAAAATAACAAAATAGCAATTACTGACAATGAAATAAGAAAGCTTGATAATATCGAGAAGAAAGAAATTCAAAAAATACTTGCAGAAAGCACCGAACGAAACAGTAAATATTTTGATGATGAGGTTGATAAATTAGATAAATGGTCGGAGGATAAACGCAAAGGTCTTAAAGCTGAACTCAAAGATTATGATGATCAAATTGCTATTTTTAAAAAAGAAGCAAGGTTGGCAGCTAACCTGCCCGATAAATTGACTATTCAGAAAAAACTGCGAGATCTTGATAAAAAGCGTGATGTTGCCTGGAAAACATACGATGAAGAAGCAAAGCAAATTGAAAAACAAAAAGATGTATTAATTGATTCAGTGGAAAAAAAGCTCAAGCAGACAAAAGAAGAAAAAACATTATTTACGTTACGTTGGTCTGTGATTTAAAATTAAGGAGATAAAGCAATGGCCAAAAAAGAACCTGATAAGATAAAAGGCAATTCTCTCGATATATCAGAAGAAAACCGTGTTAAACTTAAACAGCTTTTTCCCACAGTATTTACTGAAACAAAGAACGATGAAGGCGAACTGGTTGAATCCATAGATTATGAAAAATTGAAAGCTGAACTGGGCATATTTTCAGACCTTTTTGAATCCCGCCGTGAGCACTATGGTATGGACTGGCCAGGCAAGAAAGAAGCCTTACGTCTTATACAAACACCTAGCTATGCAACACTCAAGCCCTGTCGTGAGGAATCAGTGAATTTTGACACCACTGGAAATTTGTTTATCGAAGGCGATAATCTGGAGGTGCTCAAGCTCTTGCAGAAAAGCTATTATGGCAAGGTAAAAATGATCTACATAGATCCACCGTATAACACAGGCAAGGAATTTATTTACCCAGACAATTTCACCGAGAGTCTGGAAACATATCTTGAATATGCTGGGTTGATCGATGGTGATGGCAAAAAGTTCAGCACCAATACAGCTCATGAAGGGCGCTTCCATACCAAATGGTTGAATATGATGTATCCACGATTATATTTAGCGAGGAATTTATTGCATGATGACGGGGTAATATTTATCAGTATTGATGATAATGAAGTTAATAATTTACGAAAGGTCTGTGATGAAATATTTGGTGAGGAAAATTTTAATAGTTGTATTACGAGGGTTACGGGAACCCCCACAGGAGGTGGCAACAAAGTATTTGTAAATGAAATTGATTACATTTTAGTTTATTCAAAAAAATCCGACCCAATTATTGAAGGGTTACCAATGTCTGATGACGATGCAAAAATTTATGATCAAGAAGATGAATTCGGTAAATATCTTATTCGTCCTTTAAGAAGAACTGGGGGTGAAGATAAAAGAGAAGATCGACCAAGCATGTTTTATTCATTAAAAGCTCCGGACGGTAGCCTTGTTTTTCCATACGGGCCTACGGGATATGAAAGCAGATGGGGGTGTGGGATAAATAAATATAACGAGTTATTAAGTAATAATTTAATTGAATGGAAAAAAATAAAAAAGGATGGAAGCGAAACGTGGCAAGTGTACCAGAAGTATTATTTAGAGGGCAGACAAAAACAACCATCTAATTTATGGCATAAAATTGAAGGGAATAAAAAAGCGACTAGAGATGTACGAAATATTTTTAACGGTAAAAAAGTATTTGATTTTCCAAAACCTATTGAAGTTATTCAACAAATGATAAGGCTATGCACTTCAGAATCTGACGACATCATTCTAGACTTCTTTGCTGGTTCTGCAACTACTGCACACGCAGTTCTTGATCTAGCCCAAAAAGGGGGTGGTAGTCGCAGGTTCATTCTTGTTCAACTTCCAGAACCATGTTCAGAAGATAGCGAAGCTTATAAAGAAGGCTATAAAACCATATCTGAAATCGGCAAAGAACGTATCCGCAGAGTTATTAATAATCTCAATAAAGAACAGGGTATAGAGCTCAACCTTGAACATTTAGGTAACCAAGACCGTGGCTTTAAAGTTTTAAAACTCGATAAATCTAACTTCAAACAATGGCAAAAACTCGAGCCATCAACGACTCCGGAAATAATCGCTAAACAGCTTGAACTCCATATTGAACATATCGATAATAAATCTACACCGGAAGATTTGCTCTATGAAATTCTTCTTAAAGCAGGTTTTACACTGACAGAAAAAATTGAAACAAAAACAATCGCCGGCAAGAATGTCTTTTCTATTGCCGAAGGTGCCCTCCTGCTTTGTCTGGAAAGTGAAGTCACCAAGGAACTGATTGACGCCGTAGCAGAAGCGGAACCAATGCAATTTATAAGTCTTGATTCCGCCTTCCATGGCAACGACCAGCTAAAAGCTAATGCTGTGCAGACCTTTGCCGCCCGTAACATGCAGAAAGAAAAACATAATCAGATTATCTTCAAGACGATATAAGGAGGTCAGAGAATGAAACTGAAATTCGATTCCGGCCTTGACTACCAGCTTGAGGCCATAAAATGTGTTACTGACCTTTTTGAAGGTATGCCTGAACAATCCGCTGGATTAGCCATTACAGTGCATTCGGAATTGCTGAGTACCGGCATGGAATATAATGAATTGGGTATTGGTAATAATCTTATACTCCAGCCGGAACAAATACTGAAAAACCTGCACAGTATTCAATCTCGAAACAATGTACCTAAATCAAGAGCTCTCATTGAATCCAACAGCGCTTATTCTTTTCCTAATTTTTCGGTGGAAATGGAGACAGGCACCGGAAAAACGTATGTTTATCTGCGAACGATTTTTGAACTGAACCAACTCTATGGATTCAAGAAGTTTATTATAGTTGTTCCTTCGGTAGCCATCCGGGAAGGTGTGACCAGCTCTATAAAACTGATGCGTGAGCACTTCAAAGGATTATATAATAATGTTGCTTTTGATGACTTTGTCTATCAGTCCAAAGATTTAAGCCGTGTACGCCAGTTTGCGGTAAATAATGAAATTCAGATAATGGTGATTAATATTCAAGCATTTCAGAAGGACGCCGGTGAAAATGTTGATTATGCAACCCTCACAGATGAAAAAAAGAAAAAGCTCAACATTATTCATCAGGAGCAAGATAAAATGTCTGGTCGCCGTCCCATTGAGTATGTTCAGGCAACCAATCCCATTCTCATTATTGACGAACCGCAAAGTGTAGACAATACCGAAAAGTCGCAAAAGGCAATCCGAAATCTGAATCCTCTTTTTTGTTTGCGATATTCGGCAACACATATTAATCCTTATAACCTTCTCTACCAGCTTGACCCGATTCGCGCCTATGACCTTCGATTGGTAAAACAAATTGAAGTAGTCGATGCATCAAATGGTCAGGATTATAACCAGACGCTTGTCCGACTGGATTCAATTTTCTATCCGAAAAATGCAAAGACACCTCAGGCAAAGGTAACCATTTTTGAAAATACCCCGAACGGCACCAAAGAAAAGCAGATTAAAATAAAGCACGGCACTGATCTTGCCAGTCAAACAAACAGGGCAGATTATGATGGTTATTTAGTGACCAATATCAATGCGGAACCAGGCAATGAATATGTGGAATTCCAAAATGGTATCGTTATAGAAGTATTGCAAGAATCAGGCGGCATGAATGATGAGAGAATTAAGAGTCAAATTGAACAAACCGTTGAAGCCCATTTTGCCAAAGAGAAAAAATATAAGGATAAAGGGATAAAAGTCCTTTCACTCTTTTTCATCGACCACGTAAAGAGCTATCGTTCCTATGATGATGAAGGAAACCAGCAAAAAGAAAAGATAGCCCGTTGGTTTGAAGAATCCTATAAAACGATAGGCAATAAACCTATGTATAAAGAGCTTATTCCATACAGTGCGGAAGAAGTGCATGACGGTTATTTTTCAGTCGATAAGAAAAAAGGTAAGATTGTTGAACTTCTGGATACCAGCGGTAGTACTGCAAAGGACGATGAGACCTATGAACTTATTATGAAAGACAAGGAACGTCTGCTTTCACCTGATGTGCCTTTGCGTTTTATTTTTAGTCACTCCGCCTTGAAAGAAGGATGGGATAATCCCAATGTCTTTCAGATTTGCACACTACGTGAAATGGGTACAGACAGAGAGCGCCGCCAAACTATTGGGCGTGGACTTCGCCTCCCTGTCAATCAGGAAGGAGATCGTATTTATGATGATCAGATCAACCGCTTGACAGTTATAGCAAACGAGACTTTTGAAAACTTTGCCAAAGGTTTGCAGTCCGATATTGAGGCGGCTATTGATCCGGCAGGTGGTTTTAAATTTGGACGTGTTCCGCAAATGGCATTTACACCGATACTTAATAAAGAAGGAACGAGTTATTTAACCCAGGAAGAATCAAAAGAAATTTGGAGTTACGTCGCTAAACAAGAGCTTATTGACGATAAAGGAGATTTTACAGATAAATTTCAACCAGACAAAGTTGATTTTAAGCTGGAACTGCCAGAACAATATGCAGGACTTAATGAAGTTGTTGTAAACAGAATGCGAAAATTCCTCCCTCGTGATTTTGTTAAGGATGCGAGAAAGCGCCAAACTGTTTCTTATAATAAAAGAATCGAACTTAATGCCGATTTTAAAGCGCTATGGGATAAAATCAGTCAGAAGACACGTTATTCAGTCGAATTTAAAACAGAAAAATTAATTGAACGTGCATCCACGAAAATCAAGAACATGGCGGAAATAAAGCCTGTTCAGATAGAAATAACCAAAAGAGATTTGGAAATCAAGGAATCCGGTTTAGAAGGTGGTGTTATTACCAGCAACAGAATTCATATTGCAAGTAATGAACAGCCTTTGCCAGATATTTTAGCTTTTCTCCAAAGGGAAACAGAGCTGACCCGCAAAACGTTAGTGCAGATCCTAAAAGCATCTGAAAGACTGAAAGAGTTTACGGTCAATCCTCAGGCATTCATGACCGAAACTGCAAAACTAATTAATCGTGCTCTACATGAACTCATTATTGACGGTATTAAATATGAACCTATTAATGGTCAGTATTATGAAATGCGTTTATTTGAGATAAAAGAAGTAGAAGAATACCTGACCAGACTATATCAGGTTCAAAGTAATGACAACCGAACACCATATGACTACATAGCTTATGAGAGCAGTACAGAAGAACAGATTGCAAAACTTCTTGATAGTGACGAAAAGGTTAAATTCTTCTGTAAATTGCCACGCTGGTTTAAAGTAGCAACACCACTCGGAGACTACAATCCAGATTGGGCTGTAGTCGTTGAAGATGCTTTTAAGCTATATCTTGTACGTGAAACGAAATCTACGTTGGATAGAGATAAACGACGAGAAAGTGAAAATAAAAAAGTTGACTGTGGCAAAGCTCACTTTAAAGCATTGGGTGTAAACTTCAAGGATGCAACTTCAATTCATGAGGTTTTGCAACCATAAATAATAATTCAGGAATAATTTATTATGACAAAAACTCTGAATGACTATGAATCATTTTTGACGTTATTTTCTAAATTAAAACAGGAAATCAATAATAGTCCCATGACGCTTGAGTGGGTACAAACACATAAGCCTCAGATACGCAGATTGTGTGCGGAAATAAATAACATACATCGAACCATTAGTAAAAAAATAGCCACAAATCCTTCAAAAGTATCAGTCGTTCCTAGACCATTTAATAGGCAGTGGAAAGAATATAACAGAGATTATTTCAACTTGGTAAAGGCCATTGGAGATAAAGAATCATCAGAAATAATAAAAGAATTCTTGGAAGAATTAAGGCAGAAACTAAAAAAAACAACAATCAGCGAAGTAGTGGATGAGTTACTAGAAAAAGAAAAAGGAAACGTAAAAAGGGGCAGTACTTTTGATCCAATCCAAGATGATCCAGTTAAAATGATCCATAATATATTTTTAACATATCATGATATGGTCGCAAATGACTTCTTTGATTATGATGAAGATAATTATCATGATAAAGCTATAGGGGCCTGGGATTTTTTTAAAGATACAATAGGAATTAAATTTAACGAAATCTATAAGCGATGGAAAAATTCACCGCATATTTATTTTCCCGATGATTATCGAAATCAAAATATTGATGATTTAATCGATTTATATCATGAAGCTGTAAAATCATACATATTTGGGAATAACTTGGCATCATTAGCTATATGTAGAGCCTTGTTGGAAAATGTTCTCATTAATTATTTTCATTTTGAAAGGAATGATTTAGATAAAATTATAGCCACTGCTGAAATTAAGTATCCTTATTTTAGAGAATTAAATCTTCACAAAAAAAGAAAAATGGTTAACAGAATACTTCATAATTATAAAAAGGATAGACCAATAAAAGACAATGATATTTTAGATTTTTTGCATACTCTGAAGAGTATTATTCAAAAAGTTCCTGTAAAACATTAAAATTATTTTTACAAAAAAGTCAGTATAGAAAATTATATTCCATACTGACCTTTGTCCCATTTAATTTACCGCCTGTTTTACCATCCCCAAAATCGTCCCGCCCACTTTCTCCAGCCGAAAACTGCTCTCCGCTGTCAGAGCTTTATATTGGGCAGCTTTGGTATAGACATTCACAATACTGAACATCGTGAGGCCGTATTCCAAGGGTATTGCCCAGCTCACCGCTTCTTTTTCAGCTTTATTCAGCATAAACTGGTTATTGAAGTTGTTGATGGTGCTTTCCGGATTTTCAACTTTACTCTCCAGTGAAAGCTTAATCTGCTCTTTCTGTTGAACCAGCTCGCCGGCAATATTACTCAAGACTCCTGGGAGTGATGAAAGTATCTTAGCAGATATGTGTCTGTATGACGCTGAGACTTCCGTCTTGGAAATCATTCCGTTCGTGCAGATGAGCCGGAGCAAAAATGCGGCTACGGACAATGACGCCAGTCCCACTTCAGAATTGCTCACCGATATACCAGGCGTGATCCTTTCCCTGTAAATATTAAAAGTCTGTCTTCCATCAGGGATACTCAAGGACATAAACTCGCCGTCCAGATTGCATTGAATCCTTGTATCCCCATGATAACCCAGAGCCTCAATCTTCCGCAGGACTTCCATATTATCCGTGGGTATGTACCTTGGCGTGAATATCGCTCTGACCTTATCTCCGTCAAACCGGAAGAACAGTTCATCATTCTTCTCTCTTTTGATCCAGTGATTGAGATTGAGTGCCTGAATATCCTCCGGACATTTTCTCAGGTATTGAATGGGTATGCCCAGTCTGTTCGCTATGGACTGCTGAGCTATGGGTTTCAATAAATGGGGTTCGCTTCCGAATCTTACGGTATCCAGACAGTCAAACGATATATCCCCTGTTTTTATGTTTGCGTCCGTATAATTTCTGGACATATTCTCCGCTCTTGCCATTACTTCTGATAAAGTTGTGGTTTGTGACATAATGATGACTCCTTTCCTGTTAAAATTGATTGGTGCCTTAATCTCACCAGACCGTTTTTATAATATCTTTTTCTGAGAACTATCAGCAGAAGCACCGATAATAAGGACAGGACATTCCCGAAGATGAAGATCTTATTCCCCACATAAAAGGAATAGATGACCAGCAGGATAAGTCCCGTCATTAGACCTGACAGATAGGTGATGCTCAAGTCCCTCGCGCTCTTTGTCTTGTATAC
>JAGODU010000305.1 GCA_017998095.1 Prolixibacteraceae bacterium
AAATAAGAACTGTTCATCAAGATACCAGAATAGTCTTGCTCTTTCATTGCGGTGAGCTATTTCAAAAACAATCTTGCCGGGTTCTCCATTTTGCTCCTTAGGTGCATATAACTTGTTGAAATTACGTGGATAAAGTATCTCCATGATTTTATATTCTTCAGGGGGTGTACATCCTTCCATATATGGAGGGACAACAAAATATCCGGGATGAATTCTTCTGTAAAACCATTCCATCCCAGGTGGTAAAATGAAGCATGAATCATGTACCATCTCACTCATATCGTAACACTTGTCATTTACCTGCCATGTTTTGTCTGAGCTTAAATGTACAAGATGATGATAAGGACATGCTTGTGTTTTATCTCCTGTTTCAGGAGCTTCAATATTTATTGTTTTCGGACATAAGGGAGAAGCTTTAAATCCGCTTTCTGCACAAACTTCTATTGTCTTTATTTCTTCTGCAGGCTTGTCAAACCATTTGTTCAATGGAAGCAAATCCAGTATGTCAAACAAAACAGGTGCTGCTGCCTGACTACCCGTCAGTCCCGGCCTCCCTTCCCCGCTTGCATTTCCTGCCCAGACAGCTACAACATATTCAGGAGTGGTTCCAACTGCCCACGCATCCCTGAATCCAAAACTTGTTCCAGTCTTCCAGGCAATCTCTCCTGATGATGAAAAGTTTCTCCACCCCTCTCTTTCCGAAGGCCGGTTAACTTCCTTTAAAGCATTGAATGTTGTCCAAATTGATGCAGCCGACAAAACAGGCTGGCCTTTCCACTGATATTTCTGCTTTGTTTTGTTAATGTATTGAGGAGAAAATATATCCTTCTGATTATATCCTTTATGCTTGTTGAAATTGTTTAATATTCTGGCCATTGATGCATATGCTCCTGCAATTTCTGTCAATTTGGTTTCTCCTCCTCCTAAAATCAAAGATAAACCGTAATGTTCAGCAGGATAAACAAATGTTGTAAACCCTAAATTCCTTAAAAGATTTAAAAACCTTGCTCCTCCGTATTCATCAAGCATTTCTACTGCAGGTATGTTCAAGGATTTGCTTAATGCCATGGAAGCAGGCACTGCTCCAGAATAATTATAATCAAAATTCTTTGGAGAAAAGCCGTTAATGTTAATAGGAATATCTGCTACAAGTGAATTTGGTAATATCATTCCATCATTTAACATGGCTGCATATAAAAATGGCTTTAATATACTTCCTGAACTTCTGGCTGAAGAGGCTATATCAACATGTTCACCTGTGTTTTTCTTTCCTTTTTTTATATTTCCCGCGTAAGCTAAAATATCACCGGTTTCAACTTCTACAATAATTGCTGAAAGATTATTGATATTGTTTTCTGATAGTGTTGAATGATGAAGCTCTATTATCGAATTCACTTTTTCCTGCAATGAATAATCAATTGTTGATTTAATGTTTTCTCCCTTATTGCTTTTTGCCAGTTTTTCAGTTAAATGATATGCAATATCAGGTAAAGGAATTGGTTTTAAAGGCAACTCTTCTGTTACAGATATTTCATAGGTAAGCTTGTCTATTATGTTGTTTTTGTACAACTTAAGCAGGAGTGCATCTCTTTTCTTTTTTAGCTTTTCTTCATTCTTTCCGGGAAATAATAATGAAGGTGCATTTGGAAGTATTGCCAGTAATGAAGCTTCTGCCCATGATAACTGTTCAGAAGGCCTGTTGAAATATCTCCATGACGCTGCATCTGTTCCTATTACATTTCCTCCAAATGGAGCTGCTGCTGCATACATGCCAATGATTTGTTTTTTTGATTTAAGCATCTCCAATTTTATCGACATGCATATTTCCAGAAGCTTGCCTGCTATTGTCCTTGGAGGATTGTCTCTTGATAACCTTGCAACCTGCATTGTGATTGTACTTCCACCGCTAACTACCTCCCCGTTTCTGATGTTTTGAAATAATGCCCTTATTAAT
The DNA here is from genome assembly GCA_017998095.1 of Prolixibacteraceae bacterium. Next base: position 1,955 of record JAGODU010000305.1, read on the forward strand.
GAAACCGGATTTACTCCCGGATGAAAATAAAACCACTTGTCCTCATAGTTTATCAGAGCTTTTTTATAATTATCGGGAACTTCATTGCTTTGCCTGAATCTCCATTGACCATCGGAAGCGATCCTTGCTCCCAACAACTCACCTTCTTTTGAATATACTACAGTAGAAGTAGATTCATCAAACTTTGGCATGGGAATTATTATCAGGAATATTATTAATCCCGCGAAGACTATTAACAAAACCTTCACCAATAATGGTAATTGCCTGAATGAAATTCTTTTCACAATTTTTTATTTGACAACCCTTACTTTCATGCCTGCTGTTTTTGCAAAATATGAATTGTCGTACATCTCACTGCAAGAGACAGGAGCCAATATATATGTCCCGCTATATGCTGCATTCAGATTTACTGTGAAAGTTTTTGATTCATAGGAGTCAAGACTGAAATATAAATTAACCCTGTCGTCCCTGATGTCGTAATAATCAAACTGGCTGTTTTTGTCATTTCCTGTACCCGGAACAAGCCTTTCGTTTATTATTTCCCAACCTGAAGGAAATAATTGTGTTAATGCTACATTCTTTAATCTTACTGCTGTTTTATTTTTCACAATAACAAATGCCTTAAAGTCAGTATTTTGCTTCAATTCTGAAGGATTGACCACTTTCCCCGTGTTGTCGAAATATCTGACATCAAGAATTAACCCGTTTTCTGTTGTTGTTGAATCTACTCCTCTTTTCACTCCGCTGTTAAACAGGTTCACAAATAATGAACCCCCGCCACTGTTTTCAATACTGATCTTTGTTTTACCCCCACTGCCAAATATTGGTTCTGTAATGTAAAATCCTGTTTTGCTCTTTACATTAGTTACTTCTCCGTCAATATTTTGTTTGAAACTGAATTCTTTGCTGCCCGATTGTGATGCAAATGAACTCAAAGCTACTAAAGAAAAGGATGTTGATTGTGTACTGTACCAGCTGTTTTCCGATATCATCTTCGATATTTCCAATGCCAGCTTTGATGCCTGCTCCCATTCTTTCAAACTAATAAGTGTTATCAGCATTATGCTTTTATCCCTCAAAGGTGAACCATAACATTCAATGTTTGTATTATCGGGATTCATATTTCTGAAATCTATCAGACTATATGCAGCATCTTTCATTGAAGCTAATGCATAAGCACCTGCAAGCACCCATTTGGTTTGATTATTTAATGAAGGTATATTTTTCAATCTGTTCATAGCAGCAACCTGAGGATCGCCTGCAAGTGACAATACAAATAACCTGTAAGCCTGAGTCATATCAAGATATTGCTGGCCACTGTTTGCTGAAAACCTTACTGCTCCTTTTTTAATGTATCCAAGTAAATCTTTCTTAAATCCCGAGGATACAATATAACCTGATTTCTCAGCTTCAATCAAAAAGTGAGCTACATAGCATGATGTCCATTCATCAACATTCTGATTTCCCGGCCAATATGTTATACCCCCACTTGATATCTGAAACTTCTGAAGCTTTTCTATTCCTGCTGATATATTTGTCTTTGTCTTGTTTTCTTCTTCTTTCTTTAAATCAATAAGCTTTGTAAGATACAACTGAGGAAAAACAGATGATGTTGTTTGCTCTGCACATCCATGCGGGTAGCTGATTAAAAATTCAAGTCGGCTGCCAAGATTAAGCGGTGGAAGTGACGATACTTCCAACTTTATCTTGTTTGTTCCGGGAATTCCAAATTCTGTTACTTCTGAAACCCATTTCTCTCCGGCAGCCAGATATTTGAATTGAACTTGTGTCTCAGGCAGATTTGGTGTCCTGATGTCCAACTCAGTCTTGCTTGTTGTTTTTTCATTTCCGGATACACCTTC
>JAGODU010000306.1 GCA_017998095.1 Prolixibacteraceae bacterium
TAAATCCAGACTGGAATATTGAAGTATCAGGTGATAGTTTGACTTTGACCAATACTGTTACTTTCATTCCTGATGGTTCTACTGAGGGGATTTATGGTAAATGGTCTGCTGATCAAATTTATGTAGCTTATATCAAAGATAATAATCCTCAATTTATAAGTGGTAAATCAACACTTGTGCTTGATATTCAAAAGGATACTAACCTTTATGACTTCAGGAATTATTACATTATAAACAATGAAGAAGAAGTTACAATTGCTCCATCATATCCATATAGTTACAATGAGCCGTTTATTATAATTGATACTCAGGAAAGTCCATGGGGAAGATTAGAGGAAGGGAAGATAATAATTGATAATGAACAACGTACCTATAACAGGACAAAATAGTAGAATAGAGTTTTAAAGTATAAAAAAATCCGGCTGTAAACCGGATTTTTTTATTTTATCTTTATCTTGAATTTCTTTTTCTGTCAAGTTCTTTCAGAAGGATCTTTCTTAAACGGATGATCTTAGGTGTTACTTCAACGTACTCATCTTCCTGGATATATTCAAGAGCTTCCTCAAGTGAAAATACAATAGGAGGAGCAAGTTTTACCTTTTCATCTGAGCCTGAAGCTCTCATGTTTGTTAGTTTCTTTCCTTTAGAAACATTGATGGTAAGGTCGTTATCTCTGGTATGTTCTCCAATTACCATTCCTTCATACACTTCATCGCCCGGCTTTACAAAGTAACGGCCTCTGTCCTGAAGTTTATCAAGAGCATAAGCAATAGCAGTACCTGTTTCAAGGCTTACCAGCGAACCGTTGTTCCTTTTTTCAATATCTCCCTTATATGGCTGATATTCAATAAACCTGTGTGACATTATTGCTTCTCCGGCTGTTCCTGTCATAATGTTGCTTCTCAAGCCAATTATTCCTCTTGAAGGTATTATAAACTGAAGGAGTGTTCGGTCGTTCTTTCTTTCCATTGAAATCATTTCGCCTTTTCTTCTTGAAACGAGTTCAATTACTTTGCCTGAATATTCATCAAGAACATCAACTGAAAGTTCTTCAACAGGTTCATTCTTAACACCATCAATTACTTTGATGATAACCTGTGGCTGACCTACTTGCAGCTCAAACCCTTCACGGCGCATTGTTTCAATTAATACTGAAAGGTGAAGTACACCACGTCCGAAGACATTCCATGAATCGGCACTGCCTGTTTCTTCTACCCTTAAGGCCAGATTCTTCTCAAGCTCTTTCTGGAGTCTGTCGTATATATGGCGTGATGTTACATATTTCCCGTCTTGTCCGTAAAATGGAGAGTTGTTGATTGTGAACAACATACTCATTGTTGGTTCATCAATATCTATTGTAGGAAGAGGTTCGGGATTTTCAATATCAGCAACTGTATCACCAATATCAAACTGGTCGATTCCTACCAAAGCACAAATATCACCGGCAGCAACCTGTGGTACACTGATTCTGCCCATCCCTTCAAAAAGGTTTAATTCTTTTATTTTGGTACGTACAATTGAACCATCGCGGTGGCAGAGGCTAACCATCTGTCCCTCTTTAATTTCACCCCTGTGTAAGCGTCCTACTGCAATTCTTCCAAGGTATGGAGAGTAAACAATAGATGAAATTAACATTTGAGTATTCCCTTTTTCGATTTTAGGTTCAGGAATATGTTCAAGTATTGAATCGAGAAGAACAGTGATATCGTTTGTTTTTTTATTCCAGTTGTCTGACATCCAGCCTTCTTTTGCTGAACCAAAGACAGTATGGAAATTAAGCTGGTGTTCAGTAGCATTCAGGTTGAACATCAATTCGAACACAAGTTCATGCACCTCTTCAGGGCGGCAGTTTGGCTTGTCAACCTTGTTGATTACAACAATAGGTTTAAGTCCCATTTGAATAGCTTTCTGCAATACAAATCGTGTTTGAGGCATTGGGCCTTCAAAAGCATCGACAAGGAGAAGTACCCCATCAGCCATGTTAAGTACCCTTTCAACTTCGCCTCCAAAGTCAGCATGTCCCGGAGTATCAATTATATTGATCTTAACTCCCTTGTAGTTTACAGAAACGTTCTTGGCAAGAATTGTAATTCCTCTTTCCCTTTCGAGATCGTTGCTATCCATTATCAACTCACCCGGTTTTTCATGGTCCTTAAACAGTTTGCCTGCAAGTAACATCTTATCTACCAGGGTAGTTTTACCGTGGTCAACGTGTGCAATAATTGCTATATTTCTTATTGGTATCATTCTCCTTGTGTAAAAAGTCGCGCAAAAGTAGAATTTTTTAAATGAAATTGAATTAATCGGTTGTTTTATGGCAGAATATCAATGTTGAAACAACGATTTATTAACAAAGTTCAAATAATTAGTAAAATGAGTGAAATGAGCTTAGAAAATTTTGATACCTGCAGATAAAAGATAAACCCTGTTAGCTGCCTGATACTGACTATCATCAATGAAGATATTAAAACTATTTTCAATTCTTGCATCAAGAGTGATAAACCAAAGATCAACACCTACGCCGGCTTGTATACCAATGTAATTATCCTTTAATTCATTAATGTCGAAGTTGTTAATATCATCTATTAGTGGTTCGGTTGTAATATAAGATAATACAGGCCCCCCATACACTCTAAGGTTGAAATTGGGTTTATTGTATATGTGGAATCCAATAAGTAGTGGAATATCAATAGTTTGATAATTAAGATCAAATTCATTAAGGTCGACTAGGCTTTCAATTCTTCCCCCTTTTTTAGTATTGAAATAAGCTTCAGGCTGTAAGTATATATTACCAATGTTAGCTTTAAAAAATGCTCCTACGAAATAATTGTTTACTTCACTTTCATCAAAAAAATCATTATAATCGGAGAATAGGGAAGAGCTGTTGGCACCGAATTTAATACCCACATTCAAAGGAGATTGGCTGTAGAGCGCAATAGATGAAGTTAAAAGCAATATGAACACCCAAATCCTTTTCATTAATTAATTTTTATGTAAAAATATTAAAAATATTTATTCTCTGAAAGACCAAACAAAAACTATACCTAACAAAAAAAGGCCCCCGTACTAACACGGAGACCTTAATAACGATTGAGTAAAAATATTTATTTTACGAAGTCTTTTAAAACAGCCGATAATTTTTTACGAGTGAAGAATATTCTGCTCTTGACTGTTCCCAAAGGCAAATCGAGTTTATCTGCAATTTCTTTGTATTTGTATCCATCGAGAAACATTTGAAACGGTATGCGATATTCGTCTTCTAACATAGATATACTTTTTTCAATTTCATTTGATGAATAAAATGATTCAGGTGAAGGATAAATCTTGTCCTTTGCTATCAAAAGGTGAAATTCACTGTTCGAACCACTCAGACTGTTTCTGGATTTTGATTCCTTTCTGTAATCATTAATGAAAGTATTTTTCATTATAGTGTAGACCCAGGCTTTGAAATTTGTATCCTGTGAGAACTTATCTTTATATGTCAAAGCTTTTAAAAATGTTTCCTGCAAAAGGTCATTTGCTTTGTCATTATCTGATGTCAGGCTTAATGCATAATACTTAAGATTCTTTTCCAAGCCTAACAAGCTATTATTGAATTGTACATTTGCCATAATTGTAGATTTTTGTTTTGTTGTTGATTCAAATATATAAAAATAAAAGATAGAATAGTCTTTTAATATTATATTTTAATTTATTATAATTTTAAATTAACACTGAGTTAACTTATAATCATGATATAATTTAGTCAATATTTTGCTACAATTCAATAGTTTAAAAACATCATTGTCTGAAAATCAATAAATTATTGAAG
>JAGODU010000307.1 GCA_017998095.1 Prolixibacteraceae bacterium
TCCTGTATCAGTATCTCGCTTTGTCCAATTTCCTGTCTTGGGATTTTGTACCTGAGTTCTGTTATTAACCGACCCTTGCCTATACCCATTACCTGTGTTTTTAGCCATAGCTAACACCCCTTTCAAATTTTAGTCCTCCACCTCTATTACCTTTTTTTTGCCTGTTACACACTCAAAGATTAATGCTTTTTTAAAGCATTCTAATTCCTCTACTGTCTTGCTTAAATGACTAATTTTTTTATCTATTATCGATGTTTGTGTATTCAAATAATTTATGATCACTTCCTGTTCTTCTATACTTGTAAATGGTATTTTAAATTTTTTCAAATTAGTTGTACTTAGCTCTAAGAATGTTGTACCACTACCTATAATGTTTAATTGTTTATCCATTATGCTCATGTAATAATATACAAACTCGGGACTAATTGCCTCTCCCTTCTGTACAAGTGACTTACATCCTTGGTTTGTACATAATTCTACAGCTGTCAAAGCCACACTACCAATAGGTGCTCTACTGGATATTACTATACTATCAACTGGTAACATCCTAGTCGAACAAGAATTATACCCTGAGCTAGTAATCTTTCTCTTTGAATTTTTTATGTATTTTTCTGACGTTTTATAATCTGCAGGCGTTATCCATGTTAAATCTCCGTCCCAATAATCTGGTTCATTTGACTTTGGGGTTGCCCCTAGCACAACGTCAAATAGTTCATCTACTGTCTTAACCTCCCAATGCGCCGGTATCTCCCCTATCCACTCTACTCCACTATCTTTCATTGGTACCGTCGGGTCTAACCCTTTCGTTACCGCTTCTGTGATAATAGCGCGTTTGTAAAGTTTAAGTTGTTCAATAAGTTTCTCTGATGATGAAATGGATGAATCAATTTGTGAAACTGTATTATCAAGATAGTTTGCTATCAATCTTTGTTCATCTATTCCTACTACTGGCAATTTTATACTGTATAGATTAGTATCATTTATTTGAGGTTGTGTTGCCCCAAGGCATAGATTATCTTTAGCTTTTCTGAATGAATCACTTAATAATTGATATAATACCCAAGATGATAAATAATTATTGCTTTTTTGTATTTGTATAAACCCTGTACTAAACAAACAATCGTTGTACCCCTCGGTCACTATATATGCCTTTTCTGTATTTTTCATTCTTGCTTCTATTATATCTCCTATGTTGCATATCCTATTTGCTCTTGTTGGTTTGTCAATAAAGTTGTATACTCCCTCTGGGACTAAATCCTTTCCATTTACTGACCCAGTGGCATAATATCTTTTTGCGCCTTCATAAGGTTGAACTCCCGTTTTAGCAAAAACGAATATTTTGTTTATATAGTCTATGCCCCAATGGTTTGGGATATCTCCTATGAAATCTACTCCACTGTCTTTTAACTCTTCAGCTGGCCTATCTATGGCTATTAGTTTTCCCATTATCTTATGCCTCCTTCTTGAAGAGCTCATTCATTCCATTTTCCAACTGTTCCCAAAGTTTAGTTATCCTCTTCGCTATTACATCACTTGTCTCTTTTTCTTCTGCTACGTAGAATAATTTATCGAAGGGGATTTCCCATTTACTTCTACCCTTATCATCCTTTACACTTCCAAAGTATTCATTGTCAAATACCTTGGAGAATACTACTTCTTCTCCGCCTTCAACAGCACTATAATTAGCATCTGTAAATTCACTATATGCCTTATGGATTATTGCCCTCATTTCATCTGTAATTTCCTTACGTTTATTGCCAAGGCTTTTCCTCAGTCCTGTTACTGCTTTTGATGCATTAATGAGCTGTACTTTCCCTTTGCGATTCTCTTTCTTAGTCTTTGAAATTACCCATATGTAGGTTGTTATTCCAGTATTATAGAATAACTCTCCACTCAATTGAATAATACAATCTAAGTAGTCATTCTTAATAATATATCTTCTGATTTCAGACTCCCCAGATCCTGGATTCCCACTAAACAATGGCGATCCATTGTGAATGATGGCCATTCTGCCATTCTTATTTAGCTTGCTAATTCCGTTCAGAGTAAATAGCATTTGACCGTCACTAATTTTGGGTAGCCCAGGAGCGAATCTTCCTTGGTTTCCCATTGCATTCTCTGATTCTACTTCGTATCTCTCTGACTCCCAGTTAACTCCAAATGGTGGGTTACTTATAATAAAGTCAAATACGTCGCCGGAAAAGCCGTCGTCAGATAATGTATCTCCACAATAGAAATTGTCTGTGTCTACATTATCTATAAGGGCACTTGCAACTGCTACTGCAAATGTTTCTTTATTAATTTCTTGCCCATATGTATCTATGCTTATGTGTTGTTCTCTTCCTACTGTATTTTCTATGTGTCTCTTCATGTTAGTTAACATTTGAGACGTCCCCATGGCCATATCGTAGATGGTGGCTAGCCCCTTCTCTTTAACCCTATCCACATTATCGCACAATAGTACATCACAGCAGGTTAGCACAATATCTTTTGCTGTAAAATGCTGGCCTAAGTTGGCATTATCAGACTCTTGAAATTTTCTTATGATATTTTCAAAGATGGTTCCCATTTCATCAATTGTTAATACGCCGAAGTTTAATCCGCTGGAGGCATATGTTCTCACTAGTGTTGATAGTATTCTACAGTCTGATAGCTTTACTAGTTTTGAATTGAAGTCGAAATTATCCAGTATTTTTTTAACATTATCTGAAAAACCATCTATGTATTCTTCAAATGCATACTCTATATTGTCTTGCCCTTCTTTTGCCAAGTCTTTGAATGTGTATCTACTAGTATTATAAAACTTGTAGTCAGTGTCAAATCCGTCATTAACTGCTTTATACATTTCTTCTGCAAATATATTGCTATCTTCTCCAACTTCTTGGGCTCTTTTTAATACTCTTTCTTTGCTAGGCAGTAATAGATCGTCAAACCTCTTGATAACTACAAAAGGAAGTATTACTCCTCCATAAGCTGATTGTTGAAAATAGCCCCTCAGATTATCTGCAGAGTTCCATATTAGTCCCTCAATATTTGCATGAGATGAATTTGATTTATCTAAATTTAGTTTAGCTAGCATATGCTCAGCGGCCAGTTGTTCTGAAGTTTTTTCTCCATTTAATAATTGCATATAGCCTAACATTGGCATAATGTCGTTTAGGTCTAAATCCATGATAAACTCATCAGATTGCCTTTTGACTAATGTCAATACTTTAAACGTCTCCACGAACGACCCTGAATATACTAGTGCAAGTACATTACTGCCTAATGCCGATATTCTAGACATCAAGCTTTTTGTTGTTCCTATCGTGGTATCCTTATCAGCTGTGTTATTTGTCGGTACTCCAATGATTACACATTTATCGTATTTTTCATTAGTAATTGTAAAAATATTATCCAATCCGTCTACATTTGAATACACTGTTGCTATATCTGGATTGCTTACATTAGCGCCTATCTCTGCTCTGAAGCCTTCTCCTGCACAACACCCGTTTTTAATACATTTGTTCACAAATATTTGTTGACTTATGCTTAATTCCATTTTACATAATCCTCCATTTTTAATTATATCCTCTCTTATTTTGTAGTATATTTAGTAGCATTTCTTATTTATAACTAGTCTAAAGGTATCTATTTGTAAATTCCTACAATTTATATTCCCTTATTAATTTTAAGCTTATAAAAAGCACCCACAGTTTTAATTGTGAGTGCTCTTTTGTACTCCAGCTGTTTAAACCTTAAACTCCACTAACTTGAACCCGCGTATCTTGTGCTTTCGCGCAAACTTACGTGCCTCTGCTTTTGTTT